>JBOGYU010000534.1:0-3277 GCA_050696935.1 Solirubrobacteraceae bacterium
CCCGCGAAGTGCTCGAACGCCTCCCGGACCGCGTCGGCGGCGTCCCCCGGCGACCGCGCCCGCCGGCTCCACGCCACCAGAGCGTCCATCGCCGCCCCCTGGTCCTTGGACTCGTGCAGGAACCCGGTGTCGCGGCCCTCCACGCCGGTCGGCATGGCGGGCGAGACGATCAGCACCGGCACGGAGTCCGCGTGCGCGGTCGCCGCCGCGGCGGCGGTGTTGATCACCCCCGGCCCGCTCGTCGCGAGCACGACCCCCGGGCGGCCGGACACGCGCGCGTACCCGTCCGCCGCGTACGTCCCGCCCTGCTCGTGGCGCGGCGTGACGTGCCGGATGCCGGCGGCCGTCAGGTGCCGGTGGATCGGGAGCGTGTGCGTGCCCGGGATCCCGAACACCAGGTCCGCGCCGGCGGCCGCCAGCGAGCGGGCGACCGCCTCGCCCCCCGTCATCGCCGCAGCGCCGCCAGGGAGACCATCTCGTGGCACGCGCTGGCGGCGAGCCACGCCGTGATCCCGCTCGGATCGTAGGGCGGCGAGACCTCCACGCAGTCGAACGCCCGGAAGTCGATCCCGGTCAGCGCGCGCACGTAGGCCAGCGCCTGTGCGCTCGTGGGCCCGCCGACCTCCGGCGTGCCCGTGCCCGGAGCGAACGCCGGGTCGACGAAGTCGACGTCGAAGGAGAGGAACGCGGGCGCGTCCCCCACGCGCCCGCGCACCCGTTCCCCGTACTCGGCCGGCGTCATCCCCGACAGCTCCTCCCACGTGATCGCGTCGTAGCCCAGCTCGCCCGGCGCCGCCTCGTCGGCCGCCCCGTAGAGCGTCCCGCGCATCCCGGCCTGCACCGACCGCCCCGGGTCCACGAGCCCCTCCTCCACGGCGCGCTTGAACACCGTGCCGTGGAAGTAGCGGGCGCCGTAGTACTGCTCCCACACGTCGGCGTGAGCGTCGAGGTGCACGAGCGCGAGCGGCCCGTGCACCCGCGCCGCCGCGCGCAGCTCGGCGAGCGCGATCGAATGGTCGCCGCCCACGCACAGCGCGATCACTCCGGCCTCGTGCAGCGGCGCCAGGTGGCGCTCGATCCGCTCGAGCGTCTCGATCTGGTAGCCCGGCACGGTCGGCGAGTCGCCGTAGTCGACCATCGACAGCCGCTCGTGCACGTCGACCTTCAGCAGCGGGTTGTAGGGGCGCAGGAGCGCCGACGCGCTGCGCACCGCCTCGGGCCCGAACCGCGCGCCGGACCTGAACGAGACCGCGTCGTCGGTCGGCACGCCGACGATCGCGAGGTCGACGTCCTCGGTGCTCTGCAGGTGCGGGAGGCGCATGAACGTGCGCGGCCCGGTGAAGCGCGGCGTCAGCGAGGCGTCCGGCGGGCGGTGGTGCACGGCGCCGATCATGCCGACACCGGCTTCGTCGCGACCGGCCGCGGCGAGCCGGCCAGCGACACCCCGACGTAGACCACGAGGCTCGCCAGCAGCCCGTAGATGATCGGGTCGTTGGAGTACAGGCCGCTGACGATCATCATCACGACGACCACCACGGACGAGACCGCCATCGACGTCACCGCCGCCCGCCCGGTCCCGCGCGGCCACAGGAGCCCGAGCACGATCGGCACGAACAGTGCGCCGGTCAGCAGGTCGTAGGCGACGGTGAGCGCACCCACCACGTCGTTGAGGATCAGCGACACCGTTACGACCCCGGCGCCGACCAGCAGCGTGGTCACGCGCGTGGCGAGCATCCGGTTCGGCACGTCGCGCACCAGCGTCAGCAGGTCGTTGGCGAGGATGGTCGACGAGGCCAGCAGCGCGGCGCTCGCGGTCGACATGATCGCGGCCAGCGCGGCCGCCAGCACCAGGCCGATCACGCCCGTCGGCAGGACGGCCTCGACGATCGCGGAGAACGCCTCGTCGGGGTTGCCGAGCTGCGGCAGGACCACCGCGGCCGCGGCGCCGATCAGCGCGCCGACGATGCCGTACACGATGCAGTAGACGCCGGCGACGATCGTGCCGCGCCGGATCACCTTCTCGTCGCGGCCGGTGAAGATCCGCTGCCAGATGTCCTGGCCGATCATCAGGCCGAAGAAGAACAGCAGGAAGTACGTGAAGATCGTGTTCCAGCCGATCGCGGTCGGGTCGAAGAAGCTGGACGGCAGGGCGTCGCCCATCCCGCCGAGCCCGCCGGCGTCCGAGACCGCGAACGGCAGCAGCAGCGCGAAGATGCCGACGGTCATGATCGCGAACTGGATGATGTCCGTGAGCGTCAGCGACCACATGCCGCCGGTCACGCAGTAGAGGACCACCACGCCGCCGGCGATCAGGATCGCGCCCGTGGTGGAGACGTCGAGCAGGCTGTTGAAGACCGTGCCGCTGGCGATCGTGGACGTGACCGCGATCATCAGCGCGTAGGCGGCCATGATCGCCGCGCTCACGAGCCGCGACGGCACGCCGTAGCGCTTGGCCATCAGCTCCGGCACGGTGTAGACGCCGGCGTGTGCCAGCCGCCGCGCGAGCAGGACCCCGAGCCCGATCAGGCCCAGGCCGATCATGAAGACCAGCGCCGCGCCCGAGAGGCCGTACTGGTACCCGAGGCTCACGGTGCCGACCGTCGAGGCGCCGCCGAGCACCACCGCGCTCAGCGTGCCGACGAACATGGGATGGCCCAGCCGCCGCCCGGCGACCAGGTAGTCGTCGGCGGTTCGCGCGCGGCGCCAGCCCCAGTAGGCCGCGCCCAGCATGACCGCGAAGTAGACGACGATGACGATGTAATCCAGTGCTCCGACCATGGCGGGAACCCTCCCGCGTGTGCCGCCCCGCGCCTATCGTGGAAAGCTAAGCGTCCGCGGCGCCCGTTCGTCGTTCCGCCAGCAGCGCGATGTGCAGGTCGGCGATCGTGGCCGGCCGCTTGAGCGAGCAGCCCAGGAGCTGCTCCAGGCGGGTGAGCCGGTAGCGGAGCGAGTTCGGGTGCAGGTGCAGCGCGCCGGCGGCCGCCACCGTGTCGAGGTCGTGCGCGAAGTAGGCGACGAGCGCCTCGCGGAACGCCGGGTGCTCGCGCAGCACGGAGACGAGCGCCTCCACCTTGGGCTCCAGCCGCTCGGGCGACGCCTCGCTCAGCAGCAGCGTCCCGAGGTCGAACTCCTCGAACGCCACGATCGGCCGCCCCGGACCGGCGCGGTCGACGGCCAGCTCCGCGTCGCGCAGCGACTCGCGCACGGCCGCGATGCTCGTCACCGGGCGCCCGACGCCGACCGGCGCGGGCAGCTCGGCGAGCGCGCCGTCCAGGTC
>JBOGYU010000535.1:0-3262 GCA_050696935.1 Solirubrobacteraceae bacterium
GAGGTCTTCACGTTTGACCTCGGTTCATTTTCACGTTTGGGTCGGACGTCGGCGCGGGCGGTGGTGCGGCCGTTGATGACGTTCTCGTCGGGCTGGCGATGCCGACCTCGGCTGCGCTGAGCGGCCGTCCGGGGCGCGCGGATCGGCGGGGATTGCGTGCGTTGGCGCAGGGAGAGTCGCCGCTCGCGGCGCGCTCTGGTTGCTGCGCTGGATGCTGGCGGCGAGGAGGGTCAGGGTGGCGCGTTCGCCGCGCCGATGAGGTCGCCGGCGGTTTGCCGGCGGCGCTTGCGCTGCCTGGGTGGGAGCCCGCTGGCGGCCCGTCGCTCGTCCTCGGCTTGGCGGGCGGCGAAGGAGTCGGCGATGCGTAGGTTGCGCGCGATGAAGACGCTGGCGGTGAAGAGCGCGATCGCGGTGAGCCCGGTGAGCCGGCACCATCCTCGCGAGAGGTCGTTGGTGGCGGGGTCCTTGACCGTCGCGTAGGTGCGCTCGGCGCCTGAGCGGCGCGCGTATGAGCGGCGGTGGGCGTGGGAGGGGTAGTCGTGTTTTTGGGCGGTCTTCGCGTTGACCGAGGCCGGCACCGTGATCGTCTGCTGCTGACAGCAGGTCGGTGGGTGCTGGGGAGCTCGGAGCACCTGCGGGCGGGTGTGCGGTAGCTGCATCGACGCGGGCCGCAGCGGGCAGCGCAGCTTGCCCTGGGCGGCCGGGCACGCGACGCGGTGGTAGCCGTCGCAGTCGTAGCCCGTGATCGAGCTGAGCTTGTAGCTCGAGAGCTCCTGGCAGAGCCTGTCGTGCGCCTCTGTCTGCTCGGCGTCTGCGCCGCGCGCGAGCGGTCGAAGCTCGAAGAGCGCCTTCGGCGTGGCCGGGCAGTAGAGGCGACCGTTGAAGCGGATCGCGCCCTCGTGGGTGCCCTGCATGCCCTGGTCGCCCGGATGCAGGTCCTGGACGAGGCTCGCACCCAGCCGCCTGACCGGTAGCGCCCAGTCCTGCGCGACGCGGTAGGAGTAGCCGGAGTCGGCGAGCACGTCGCCGAGTTCGACGCCGGCCGCCATGCGCTCGAGCACGGGCACGAACGCGCGCGGCGGGTCGACGTCGCAGCTGCTCAGCAGGATCCGGCGCACGAGCTCTGGCACCTTGGGGCCGTGCTCGTCGCAGACGATCGTGGCTGCCTGCAGGTAGTAGCCGAAGAAGGCCTCGTCCTTGTGGCCGGGAGCGTCGCCGCGCCGGTGCCCCCAGGCGGCCTCGGGGTCGGCGCAGCGCTGGTGGGGTGTCTGTTGCGCGGGGTCGTCTGGGACTGGCTGGGCGCTGTCGGGATCCTCGCGTTTGGTCGCTGGCGGGCGCGACCAGGTCTCGTGATCGGTCCAGTCGACGGCGTAGGAGCTCGAGGCCGGCTCGCCGAGCACCTTCACGCTGGCCTCGAGCAGCGCGTCGAGGACGTCCGAGAGCGTCTGGGACGGGGTGCCGTTCGGCTTCTCGCGCGCGAGCGCCCTGACCACGAGCGAGAAGGTGCGCTCGAGCTGTCGGTAGGTGAGCGGATGCTCACCGTCCCTCCAGGCGGCGATCACCCCGAGCCGCCTGCGCTCCGGCTCGGGCAGGGCGGTCAGCGCCTCGTGTACCCTGCGCAGGTGGGCCGGGCGCCCCTCGACGGCGACGAGCAGCATGCCCAACAGCAGCGTGCGCACCGACAGCTGGCGGGGTCGGACGCCCACGGGCAGCAGCGCCTCGATGCGCGGGGCGACCGCCGATCGATCGACGATCTGCTCAAGCCGCGCGAGCGCGCTCGCCGCGTTCATCGGCTCCTCCGAGCAGCGCCACCGCCGCCGGCTCGTCGACCTCCGGGAGCTGGGCCAGCAGGTCGCCCAGCCGCTGCGAGCAACGCACGCCGGCCGCGTGCATAAACGCCTGCAGCCCGATCAGCTGGGCGCAGTGGCACAGCCAGGTCGCGCGCAGGCGCCCGGACTGGAGCCGCGGCAGCCCGGCGTCGCGGCAGAGCGCGGCGGTCAGCGTGTCGGTGAGATTGCGGCGCTGAGCTTCGCTGCCGCCGACCAGGTAGCGCTCGCCCGCGAACGCCGCCGCCGCCGAAAGCGGCTCGTGGAAGCGGGCCAACACCGGCACCGTGCGCGCCCTCGCCCCGCCGACGGCGATCACCAGCCCGCCGGAGCGCCGCACCACGTCTGTGCCGGTGAGGTGGCGCAGCTCGGCGCCGACCAGGCCCGCGCCCGCCCCCAGGCAGACCAGCGCGCTCGCGCGCATCCGCCGCGCCGGCGTGGACTGCGCGTCCGCCAGCGCCAGATACCCCGCGATCTCCGCCTCGCGATAGGGCGCCTTGGCGCGCTCGCGCGGCAGCGCCACCGGCGCCGGCCGGGGATGAGCCTCCAACGCACGCGCCAGATAGCGCAGGTTCGTTCTCAACGTGCGCCGCGTCGCCGGCGAGAACGCGCGCTCGCGCTCCACGATCAAGCGCTCGATCACCGACGCGTGCAGCAGCACCTCGGCGCGTGGCTCGAGCCCCACCGACTCGCCGAACGCCGCGAGCCTGCCGGCGGCGAACAGCAGCGCCTTCGCCCGCGCCGGCGTCTCGGGCGCGGCCCGCGCCACGACCACGCGCGCGAAGTCCGCCGCGCGCTCCGAGAGCGCCTTGGGAGCGTAGGCAGCGATCGCCGCGGCCGTCCCACCGACGCCGTCCGCGCCCGTGCCAAAGCGAGGCTGGAAGGACTCCTGGTCGCCGTGCATGCCGTCCCTCGGTCTGCCTACTAACTAAGTACAGTAGGCATCGGATGGAACACTTCACGAGATCGATGACCGAGGCAGACCAACCTCCCGAGCAGCGCCTTGAAGAGCTCCTAGGACAGCTCGCCGAACTCGGCTTCTGCCTGCCCGGCAGCCTCAGCACGCGCAAGCTGCGCTGCGGCAACCCCCGCTGCCGCTGCAGGGCCGACCCGCCCAAGCTGCACGGCCCCTACACCTACTGGACACGCAAGGTAGGCGGACGCACCGTCGCTCAGCTGCTCTCGGCCGAGCAGCTCGATCGCTACCGCCCCTGGATCGAGAACGACCGTCGCCTCCGCCAACTCGTCGCCCAGCTCGAAGCGCTCGCGATCCAGACCGCCCAAGACGCCGAGGGATGGGCGCGCACACCGCGATCGGCAAGCCCGCAGCGGCGCGCCAGCTGACCCCGCCGCGCGTGGACGCCGCCCGCTTAAGCCGTGGCCAGGTCGCCAACCCGCTCACAAACACCCTGCAAAACCTCAAACGTGAAGACCTC
>JBOGYU010000536.1:0-3241 GCA_050696935.1 Solirubrobacteraceae bacterium
GCGCCCCGCCGTGCCGGCGGAGGAGCGCGCGCCGCGCGGCGAGGCCGCGATCCGACCCGAGCGGTTCGCGCGCCTGGTCACGCTCGCCTCCGTGCTGATCGGCGCCGGCCGCGCCGGCCGCCGCCTGCCGGTGGACGAGGTGTGCGAGGAGCTGCAGGTCAGCCCGCAGGAGCTGCGCGAGGACATCGCGGTCCTCAACGTCGTCAACTTCGGCGGCGGCGCGTACGTGATCTACGCGGAGATGCTCCCGTCGGGTGAGATCGAGGTCGACCCCGAGCCGTACTCGGACACCTTCGACCGCCCCGCGCGGCTGCTACCGATCGAGGCCAAGGCGCTCGTCGCAGCGATCGACCTGCTCGACTTCGCAGCGGCGCAGCTGGAGTCGGCGCGCGAGAAGATCGTCGCCGCGCTCGGCTACGACCCCGCCCACGAGGGGCTGCAGATCGCCTCGCCGACCGTGGCCGACGACGTCGCGCGCCGGGTCGAGCACGCCGTGCACGAGCAGCGCCTGCTGGAGATCGACTACTACGCGGTCAACGAGGACCGCTACTCGCACCGGGTGGTGGAGCCGTACGCGCTGTTCAACGGGACCGACGCCTGGTACGTGGCCGCGCTCGACCCGGAGAAGGATGGGCTGCGCCACTTCCGGCTGGACCGCATCAAGTCCGCGGACGTGCTCCCGCGCACGTTCGAGCGGCGCGCGAACCTCGACCCGATCGCCGACATCGGCGGTTGGGCGAGCGGCGGGAGCGTCGGCGGCTCCCAGGCCGCGCGCGTGCGCATCTCACCCGAGCAGGCACGGTGGGCGCGCGAGAAGCATCCGGTGCTCGCCGAGCTCGAGGACGGCGCCGTCGTGGTGGAGCTGACCTTCAAGGGCGTCGACTTCCTGGTGAAGGAGATCCTGCGGGAGGCGGGCGACGCGGCGGTGCTCGAGCCTGCCGAGGCGCGCGAGGCGGTGCTGGCCGCCGCCGAGCGCCTGCTCGCGCCGAGCTCCTAGCGGAGCAGGAACCCGGTGCCGAGCGGGTCGCCGGGGTGCAACAGGAACTCGTGGCGGGCGACGAGATGGGCGCTGCCCTCGATCTCGGTCAGCACGCCCTCCTCGCTCTCGCCCGTCACGCGCCCGATGAACTCCGTCCCGATGACGCTCAGGTGCCGCAGCGGGCCGGTGAAGCCGTCGGCGTGCAGGAGGGCGAGCCGGGCGGAGGTCCCGCTCCCGCACGGCGAGCGGTCGACCTCGCCGTCCGCGAACACGGTGACGTTGCGCTGGGTGCGCTCGTCGACCGGCTCGAAGAAGGTGACGCCGTACACGTCGCGGATGTCGGCGAGCCGGGGGTGCACGAGGTCGACCTGCGCCTCCACCGCGCGCTTGACCTTCCGCCCCAGCTCGATGAAGCGCGTGACGTTGGCGGGCTCGACGGCCATCGGCGCCTCGACCGACGCATAGAAGGCGCCGCCGTACGCCACGTCGACGGTGAGCGGGCCGGCGGCGAGGCCGCGGGCCGCGACCCACGACGGGACGTTGCCGAACGTGACGGCGCCGTCCCCGACGCGGGCGGTCACGGGCCCCGACGGCGCGTCGATCGTCACGCTCTCGCCCGCCCACGTCGCCAGCGCGATCGTCCCGTGCCCGCAGGCCGTGCTGAACCCCGCGTTGTGGAAGAACAGGGCGCCGAAGCGGGCGCCCGGGGTGACGGGCTCGGTCACGAAGCAGCCGTACATGTCCGCGTGCCCGCGGGGCTCGTTGACGACGAGCCGCCGGAAGTGGTCGAGGTGCTCGCGCGCGTGGCGGCGCTTCTCGAGCATCGTCGCGCCCGGGATCGGATCGAATCCCTCGGAGACGATCCGGAACGGCTCCCCGGCGGTGTGGTACTCGACCGCGTGGATGCGAAGGGTAGGCTGCACGCCCCATGCAGGATCTCAAGGGGCTGATCCTCTCGGGCGGGCGGGGCACGCGCCTGCGTCCGATCACCTTCACATCCGCCAAGCAGCTCGTGCCGGTGGCCAACAAGCCCGTGCTCTTCTACGGGATCGAGGCGATGGCCGCGGCCGGCATCCGCGACGTCGGGATCATCATCGCGCCCGAGACGGGCGACGAGATCCGCGAGGCGGCCGGGGACGGCTCCCGGTTCGGCGTGCGGATCGAGTACATCGTCCAGGACCAGCCCGCCGGGCTCGCGCACGCGGTGCTCACCGGGGAGGAGTTCCTGGGCGACTCCCCGTTCGTGATGTACCTGGGCGACAACCTGCTCCAGGGCGGGATGGAGGAGCTCGTGCAGGACTTCCGCGAGCACGAGCCGGAGGCGCTGATCCTGCTCACGCCGGTGCCCGACCCGCAGAACTACGGCGTCGCCGAGTTGGGTGCGGACGGCGCGGTGGTGCGGCTGGTGGAGAAGCCGCCGGAGCCGGCGACCGACCTCGCGCTCGTCGGCGTGTACATGTTCACCCCGCTGATCCACGACGCCGCGCGCGCGATCGAGCCCTCGGGCAGGGGCGAGCTGGAGATCACCGACGCGATCCAGTGGCTCGTGGACGGCGGCAAGCGCGTGGAGCCGCACGTCGTGCGCGGCTGGTGGAAGGACACCGGGCGCCTGGACGACATGCTGGAGGCCAACCGCCTGATCCTGGACACGATGGTGCGCCGCGTGGACGGCGAGCTGCACGAGGCCCAGATCGACGGCCGCGTGGTCGTGGAGGCTGGGGCGCGGCTGGAGCGGGCGACGGTGCGCGGGCCGGCGATCATCGGCGCCGGCGCGGTGGTGCGCGACGCCTACATCGGCCCGTACACCGCGGTCGGCCGCAACTGCCTGATCGAGCGGGCGGAGGTGGAGCACTCGATCCTGCTCGAGGGCTCCTCCGTCCGCCACCTCGACGGGCGCATGGAGAGCTCCCTGCTCGGCCGGGACGTCGCGATCTCCCGCGGCGACCGGCAGCCGCGCGCCTACCGCTTCATGGTCGGCGACAAGTCGGAGATCGGGATCCTCTAGTACCGGTGTTCGCAAGTACGTGCGGTCGCCGGTGGTCGCCGGCGCCCCTGCCTCGCGCTGCGCGCTCGTCACCGCTTCGCTCGCGCCGCACGGTGATCCGGAAGTGTGCCGGGGCACATGACCGGTCACCGGGTGGCGTCAGGCGGTGATCGGCGGCCGCCGGAACCGTGCGTACTTGTGAAGGCCGGTACTAGCGGGCCGGCACCGCGGCGGCGGCGCCGCGCGGCACCTCGGGGTGCGCGGCGCGCCCGCCGAGC
>JBOGYU010000537.1:0-3241 GCA_050696935.1 Solirubrobacteraceae bacterium
GCGCCGCGGTCCGCAGCGCGGAGACCGCGCGCGGCACGGCCGAGGCGGCCGAGCAGGCGCGCCTCCTGGCGCACGACGGTGTAGGCGCCGCCGAGCAGGCGACCACCGCGATCCGCCAGGTGGCCGAGTCGTCCACCGAGGTGGCGAGCGCGATCGAGGACCTGTCCACGCGGTCCGAGCGGATCGGCGGGATCGTCGGCACCATCACCGGCATCGCCGAGCAGACGAACCTGCTGGCGCTCAACGCGGCGATCGAGGCCGCGCGCGCCGGCGAGCAGGGCCGCGGGTTCGCGGTCGTGGCGGAGGAGGTTCGCAAGCTCGCCGAGGAGTCCCAGCAGGCGGCGGGCCAGATCGCCGGCCTGGTGGGCGAGATCCAGGGCGAGACCCGGCGGGTCGTCGGCGTCGTCGCCGAGGGCGCGCGCCGGACCGAGGACGGCGTGGCGACCGTCGAGCAGGCGCGGGACGCGTTCGAGCGGATCGGCCGCGCCGTCGAGGAGATGACCGGGCGGGTCGGCGAGATCGCCGCGGCCGTCGGGCAGATCTCGACCGAGGCCGAGCGCGCCCAGAGCGGCATCGGCGAGGTCGCGTCGGTCGCCGAGCAGTCCTCCGCGTCGGCCGAGCAGGTGTCGGCCTCCACGCAGGAGACGAGCGCGTCGACCCAGCAGATCGCCTCCAGCGCCGCCGAGCTGGCCGGCACCGCCGAGCAGCTCGAGCGCCTGGTCGGGCGCTTCCGCGTCAGCGCCTGACGTCGCGGGCGGCGACGCCCAGGCAGTCCGGGCACAGGCAGCGCTCGAAGTGCTCGCGGAGCACGGCGAGCCGGTCGGGCCCGAGATCGACGCGCTGACACCAGCACGCGTCCTCGTCCGCGCCGCAGGCGAACTCCCGGCCGCAGGACTCGCAGGTCTGATCGATCATCGCCGGGGACGCTACGCGATCCGGCGGCCGGTCTCCTGCGTGTCGTAGCCGCCGAGCCGCTCGACCTCGGCGCGGAACGCCGGATTTTCGAGCAGCCGCCATAGCGGCGCCAGCAGGGGATCCGAGGCCGTCTCCGCCGCCATCACCAGGTCGTACGGCTCGCGGGTGACCGGGACGAAGCCGAGTCCGAAGGCGCGTGCGGCGGCGAGCACGCCGAGGCCGCAGTCCGCGCGGCCGGCGGCGACCGCGGCGGCCACCGCGAGGTGGGTGTGCTCCTCGCGTGCGTACCCGGGGATGTCACTTGCGGCGATGCTCCGGCGCGTCAGCTCGTGGTCGAGCAGGACGCGGGTGCCGGCGCCGCGCTGGCGGTTCACGTAGCGGAGCTCGGGGCGGGTGAGGTCGTCGATGCCGTTCAGGCCGAGCGGGTTGCCGGGGGCGACGATCAGCCCCTGCTCGCGGTGCACGAGCCTCGTGACCGCGATCTCCCGGTCCCCGAGCACGCGCTCGATCCACGGCAGCGTGTAGGTGCCGGTCTCCGGGTCGAGCAGGTGGCAGCCGGCGACGTGGCAGAGCCCGTCGCGCAGCGCCACCAGCCCGCCGAGCGAGCCGACGTTCGATGACGCCAGCGAGGCCGCGGGGTCGGCGGCGCGCAGGGCGGAGGCGGCCAGGTCGAGCACCAGGTCGTGCGAGCCGAGCGCGACGATCGTGCGCTCCACCGCATCCAGGTCGCGCAGGAGCCGCACCTCGACCTCCTCGCCCGCGTGGTGCCCCTCGCTCGCCGCGGGGACCACGAGCAGCCCGTCGGCGCGCACCAGCGACGTCAGCACGCCGGCCCCGCGCGCGAGCGGCGTCGCCACGAGCCGGCCGCCGACGCGACCCAGCCGCACCCGCACCCACTCGTCCATCCCCATGGTGGAGGCGAGCTTGCGAGCGAGCTGCGCGCGCACGCGGTGGCGCCCCGGCGGAGCCGCGCCTGTGAGCTGCGCGAGCAGCGGCACGGCGAAGATCTCGAAGGTGAGCGCGGCGGACACCGGGTAGCCGGGGGCGCCAAGGACCGGCGTAACCCTCTTAAAGGGGTCTGACCCCTTTCGTAGGGTTGCGACGCCGAGGACGACCGGGTGGCCGGGGCGGACGGCGACGCCGTGGACGGCCAGCGTGCCGGTGGCCGCCACGACGGCGGCGGTGTGGTCTTCGCGGCCGCGGCTGGAGCCGGCGACGACGATCACGAGGTCGCTGCGGGCGGCGGCGTCGCGGACCGCGGCGGCGATCCGCTCCGGGTCGTCGGGCGCGATCGGGAGCGTGAGCGCCTCGCAGCCGGCCTCGCGCGCCTGGGCGGCCAGCATGAGCGAGTTCGTGTCGGGCACCTCGCCCGGCCGGGTCTCGGTGCCGGCGGGGCGGACCTCGTCGCCGGTGGGGAGGATCGCGACGACCGGCCTGCGCCGCACGCTGAGCCGGTGCACCCCGGCGGCGGCGGCCGCCGCGATCTGCACCGGGCCGAGCCGCTCTCCCTCGGCGAGCAGCAGCTCGGTGGCGCTGATGTCCTCCCCGATCGTGCGCACGTGCTGGTAGGGCGTCGCCGCGGCGCGCAGCTCGACGGCCTCGCCGTCGCGGTGCACGTGCTCGCGCATCACGACGGCGTCGAACCCGGGCGGCAGCTCGTCGCCGGTGTCGACGATCGCGTAGCCGTCCGGCAGGAGGCGGACTGGCGCGGTCTCGCTCGCCCCGGCGGTGTCGGCGGCGCGCACCGCGATCCCGTCCATCCCGGCGGCGTCGTAGGCAGGGGAGGAGCGCGCCGCCCACACCGGCGCGGCGGTCACGCGCCCGGCGGCGTCGGCGACCTCGACCTCCTCCGCCTCCACCCGCTCCGGGCAGCCCGCCCGCGCACACGCCGCCTTCCAGGCGGCGAGCGCCTCGGCGGCGGGCAGGTCGCGGACGAACGGACCGCTCACGCGGCCCTCCGCTCGCCATCCGGGCTCGCCGATCGGAGGGCGCGGTGAGTCATCCGGCGGCCCTCCGCTCGCCATCCGGGCTCGCCGATCGGAGGGCGCGGTGAGTCATCCGGCGAGCGCCTCCGGCTCGAGCAGGCACAGGTCCGCGCGGCCGGCGCCGACGATCGTGTTCGCCGCGTCGAGCGTGTCGAGGTAGCCGCCGACCAGGGTAGCGATCCGGGCCTCGCTGCGGATGTGGTCGCTGAACGCGGTCAGGTAGCCGCGACGGTACTCCGGGCCGCCCTCGGCGGTCGCCTGGCCCGCGACGACGTGGACGAGCGCGCATCCCCCCTCGCGCAGCGCCGCGGCGATCGCCGCCGCGTCGTGGACCTGCAGGC
>JBOGYU010000538.1:0-3235 GCA_050696935.1 Solirubrobacteraceae bacterium
GGTGGGCGGGGCGGCGGTCGGCGCCGGCGTGGGGTCCGTGGGCGCGGGGGTGCCCGGCGCGGGCGCCGTGGGCGCCTCCGGCACCTCCTCCTCGTCGTCCTCGTCGGGCTCCTCCATCGCGACCACGGACTCGAGGAAGGTCTTGAAGATCCCGGACGGGTAGGTCCCGCCGGCCACCGGGTCGCCCTGGAACTCGGTCTCCATCGACTTGAACTCGTTCGGATAGCCGACCCAGACGGCGACCGTGTAGTCCTCGTTCCAGCCGACGAACCACGCGTCGCCATAGCCCTCGGTGGTGCCGGTCTTGCCCGCGATCACCTCGTCGCCGACCTGCGCGCGCGTCGCCGTCCCGTACTCCACGACGCCCTGGAGCAGGGAGTTGACCTGTTGGGTCACGCCGTCGTCGAGGATCCGCCGCTCCTTCTTGCGGTTGACCGCCGCCGACCCGTCCGGCAGCTCGACCGGCTCCCACTCGTCCCCCTCGCGGCGGTTGATCCGTGTGATGCCGACCGGCCCGGGCGCGATCTCGCCGCGGTTGTTGTCGGCTCCGGGGCTGAGCGTGCCGTAGACCAGGTTGCCGCCGCTGGCGAACGTCTCGTACGCGTGCGCCATGTCGAGCGGCGTGACGCCCTCCTCCAGGCCGCCGAGCGTCATCGCCCAGTTGGCGGAGACCGGCGTGCGGATGCCCATCCGCTCGGCGAGCCGGGCGATCTTGCGCGTCCCGATCTTGATGCCGAGCTGGGCGAAGACGGAGTTGTCGGAGAACGTCGTGGCGCGCGCGAGCGTGGTCAGGCCGGCGTACGCGTCCTCGTAGTTGTTGACCGTGAACACCTCGGTCGACTTCGGGACGTCGAAGGTCATCTTCTGCGACGTCCACGTCGAGTTGGGGGAGACGCCCTGACGCAGGGCCTCGGCGAGGATGAACGGCTTGATCGCCGAGCCGGGCTGGCGCTGGCCCTGGGTGGCGAGGTTGAAGGGCGCCTCGTTGTAGTCGTCGCCGCCCACCATGGCGCGGACCTCGCCGCTGCGGTTCTCGATCGCCACCAGGGCGGCGCGCGGGCCGTCCCGATTGGGGAGCCAGGCGTCGATCGCCTCCTGCGCGGCCAGCTGCATCGGCTTGTCGATCGTCGTGCGCACCTGCAGGCCGCCCTCGAAGGCCAGCCGGGCGCCCTCCTGCCCGCCGCCGAGCCGGTCGACGACCTGCTGCTTGACCCACGAGGTGAAGTACGGGAACTCGGTCTCCTCGACCGGCGGTTGGAGGTCGCCGCGGTCCGGGAGCCGCTGGCCGCGGGCGTGCACGTACTGGCTGCGGGTCAGGAACCCCTGCTCGAGCATCCGCCGGAGCACGAGGTCGCGCCGCGCGCGGGCCGCGTCGGGGCTGGCGATCGGGTCGTACGCGCTGGGGGAGGCGACCATCCCTGCCAGCAGCGCGGCCTCGTGCGGCTCGAGCTGGGTGGCGCACTTGCGCGGCGAGCCCCGCTCGTCGCAGCCGGGGTGGCTCGTCTGGAAGTACGTGCGGGCGGCCGACTCGATGCCGTACGCGCCGTTGCCGAAGTAGATCGTGTTCAGGTAGTTCTTGAGGATCCGCTCCTTGGACCATTTGCGGGTCAGGTGGTAGGCCATGGCGGCCTCGCGGAGCTTCTGGAAGAGCGTGCGGTCGTCCTGGGCGGCGAGCGCGTTCTTGACGAACTGCTGGGTGATCGTCGATCCGCCCTGCACGACGCGCTGGGCCACGATGTCCTGGTAGAGCGCGCGTCCGATGCCGCGGATGTCGACGCCCTCGTTGGTGTAGAAGCGCCGGTCCTCGATCGAGATGACCGCGTGCTTCATCACCGGGGCGATCTCCTCCTCGCGCAGGAAGATCCGCTTCTGGTTGCCGGTGAGGACGCCGATCCGGCGGCCCTTGCGGTCCACGATCACCGAGTTGCGGTTGGCCGGCTCCTCGAGCCTGGGCAGGTCGGAGGCGACGGCCATCATCATCCCGAACACGGTCGAGACCGCGGCGAGCGTGCCGAGGCCGGCCACGAGCGCGAACAGGCGCAGCTTGCGGATGCGGACGCGGCGGCGCGGCGGGCCTGCCTGCTGGCTGCGCCCGTGGGGTCGCAGCGGGACGACGGTCGCGCCGTTCCCGGGGCCGTTCGGCGCGCCGGCAGGCGTCTCGATGGTGCGCTCGTGATCGCTCATGTGGTGGGTGGGGACCCGCCTCGAGCTTCACCGCCCGACGGTCGCCGCCCGCGCCTCGTCATGGGACGGGGGGACCAGGCCCGCGAAGGCCGAGACACTAGCATTCCGCCGGATGGATCCGTCCGCCTCCGAGGCCGCCCGGACGGCGGCTCACCTGGCCCGCAACGCGGTCGACTCCCTGCCCGAGGGAGCCCTCGCGGAGCGCCTGAGGGCGGGGCGGCCGCTGCGCGTCAAGCTCGGGCTGGACCCCACTGCGAGCGACCTGCATCTCGGTCACACCGTGGTGCTCCAGAAGCTGCGCGAGTTCCAGGACGCTGGGCACACGGTGGTGTTGATCATCGGCGACTACACCGCCCGGGTCGGCGACCCGAGCGGCCGCTCGGCAACCCGCCCGATGCTGACCGGGGAGGAGATCGACGCGCACGCGCGCACGTACGTCGAGCAGGCGTCGAAGGTGCTCCGGACGGGCGAGGATTCGTTCGAGATGCGCTTCAACGCCGAGTGGCTCGACATGCCGGCGGAGGACCTGTTCCGGCTCGCGCGGGTGCCGACCGTGGCGCAGCTGCTCGAGCGGGACGACTTCGCGCGGCGGATGGCGGCGCGGGAGCCGGTCTCCCTGCTCGAGCTCCTGTACCCGGTGCTGCAGGGCTACGACTCGGTCGCCGTGCGGTCCGACGTGGAGATCGGGGGCACCGACCAGACGTTCAACCTGCTGATGGGCAGGGCGATCCAGACCGCCTACGGGGTGGCGCCGCAGGCCATCCTCACCGTCCCGCTACTGCCGGGGACCGACGGCGTGCAGAAGATGTCCAAGTCGATCGGGAACCACATCGGGATCACCGAGCCGCCGGAGGAGATGTACGGCAAGACGCTTTCGGTGCCCGACGCGGTGCTGGGCGTCTGGTACTCGCTCCTGCTGGGCGCGGAGCCGCCAGCGGGGGTCGGGCCGCGGGACGCCAAGCACGCGCTGGCGCGGGCGCTCGTGGAGCGATTCCACGGGGCGGCGGCCGCCGCTGCGGCCGCCGAGAGGTTCGAGCGGGTGTTCGTGGCG
>JBOGYU010000539.1:0-3227 GCA_050696935.1 Solirubrobacteraceae bacterium
GGCCGCAACGCGCTGCGCCTCGGCGTGCCGGCGCTCGAGATCGTCACGGGCGCAGCACCCGGCGCGCTCGACGGCCTGGCCGCGCCCGACGCGATCTTCATCGGCGGCGGCCTCACGACCGAGGGTCTGCTCGACCGCTGCCGCGACGCGCTCTCATCCGGCGGCCGGCTGGTCGCCAACGTGGTCACGGTCGAGGGCGAGGGCCTGCTCGCGCAGACGCACGCGCACTGGGGCGGCAGACTCGTTCGGCTCGCGGTGCAGCACGCCGAGCCGCTCGGCGGCCTTACCGGTTGGCGGCCCGCGATGTCGGTGACGCAGTGGGAGCTGCGCACGTGACGGTCCACTTCATCGGCGCCGGCCCCGGCGCGCCCGACCTGCTGACGCTACGCGCGCAGCGCCTCATCGCCGAGTCTCCCGTGTGCCTCTACGCCGGCGCGCTCGTGCCGCAGGAGGTTCTCGCGCACGCACCCGCCGGCGCGCGTCTGATCGACACTCAGCAGCTCGACCTCGACGCGATCGTCGAGGAGCTCGCCGCCGCGCACGACCGCGGGCAGGACGTCGCGCGGCTGCACTCCGGTGACATCTCCATCTGGAGCGCCGCGGCCGAGCAGATGCGCCGCCTCGACGCGCTCGGGATCCCGTGGGATGTCACGCCCGGCGTCCCGGCGTTCGCAGCCGCGGCGGCGAGCCTCGGCCGCGAGCTCACGCTCCCCGGCGTCACGCAGACCGTGATCCTCACCCGCCACGCCCGCCGCGCGACGCCGATGCCCGAGGGCGAGGAGCTCGCGGGGCTCGCCGCGCACGGCGCGACGCTCGTGCTGCACCTAGCGGTGCAGGCGATCGACGAGCTCGCGCCGGCGCTCGCCGAGCACTACGGCCCGGACGGGCCGGTCGCGGTCGTCGCGCGCGCGAGCCACCCCGACGAGGTCGTGCTGCGCGGAACCCTGTCGACGATCGCCGGGCAAGTCCGCGCTGCCGGCGTGCAGCGCACCGCGGTGATCGTCGTAGGGCCAGCGCTGGGGGATCCCGGCTTCTGCGACAGCCACCTCTACTCGGCCGCGCGCGAGCGTACGGGCCTGCGGAGCAGATAGGTGTCCATGATCCACCCCTTGCGCTCGCGCGCCTCGGCCCGGAGGCGCTGGATCTGATCCGCGACGTCCCGCAGTTTGCCGGCCACGAGGATCTCATCCTCCGTGCCTATGTAGGCGCCCCAGAAGATCTCGGTGTCGCCGTCGGCGACGTCCCGGAACGAGCAGTCGGCGTCCAGCATCACGACAACGTCGTCGGCCTCCGCATGCAAGCCCTCGGCGAGCCGCCGGCCGGTCGTGATCTCGATCGGGCGCCCGATCCGGTTCAGCGGCACCCGGTGCCGCGCGGCCAGAGCCGACACGCTGCTGATCCCCGGGATCACCTCGTGCTCGAACTCGACGCGCGCGCGCACGAGGATCCGGTCGAGCACGCTCAGCGTGCTGTCGTACAGCGCCGGGTCGCCCCACACGAGGAAGGCGCCGCACTGTTCCTCGCCGAGCTCGTCGCGGATGAGCGCCTCCCAGACGTCGGCCCGCTGTTCCCGCCAGGCCTCAACCGCGGTGCGATAGGCGGACGCGTTGCGGTCGCGCTCCGGATCGGGGACCGCGACCAGCCGATAGGACTCGCGCTCGACGTAGCGCTCGCAGATCTGCTCACGCAGCCGGACGAGGTCCCGGCGCTCGCCCGGCTTGTCGATGACGAACAGCACGTCGGCCGCGTTGAGCGCCTTGATCGCCTGCACGGTGAGGTGCTCCGGATCGCCGGCCCCGATGCCGATGACGAGCACCTTCCTCATCGCGGCAGCACCTCGCGGCGATGACCCGCACCGTACTCGTGCTCGGCGGGACGGCCGAGGCGCGCGAGCTCGCCGCGGCGCTCGACGCGGAGCCGGCGACCCGGGTGATCTCGACGCTCGCCGGCCGCGTCGCCAAGCCGCGGCTGCCGGCGGGCGAGGTAAGGATTGGCGGCTTCGGCGGACCCGATCAGCTCGCCGTCTACCTCCGGCAGGAGCGCGTCCACGCGGTCGTCGACGCGACGCACCCGTTCGCGCAGCGCATGTCGGCGTCGGCGGCAGCCGCCTGCGCGCAGGTCGCTGTCCCGCTGCTGCGCCTCGAGCGCGCGCCCTTCCGCAGCCGGCCCGGCGACCGCTGGCACCGGGCCGCGACGCTCGAGCAGGCGGCGGAGATGATCCCCGGCCTCGGTTCGCGCGTCTTCCTCACCACCGGTCGCCAAGGTCTCGGCGCGTTCGCCGGCGTCGGCGGGGCGTTCTTCCTCGTGCGTTGCGTCGACCCGCCGCAGACGCAGCTCCCGGCCGACCACGTCCTGCTGCTCGACCGCGGGCCGTTCACGCTCGAAGGCGAGCTGGCGCTGATCGACGAGCACCGGCTCGACCTGTTGATCACTAAGGACTCGGGCGGCGGGCACACGGCCGCGAAGCTCGAAGCCGCCCGCCTGCGCGGCATGCCGGTGATCGTCGTCTCGCGTCCACCGCGCCCGGACTCGGCCTCGGTCGCGACCGTGGCCGAGGTGGTGGCGTGGCTCGACCGAGGCGCTCACGCCGAGTGGCTGCGCGGCGTGTAGATGTGTGTGCGGCCGCCGGCGGTGCGGATCACGCGCGTCGTCGACGACCCGATGACCAGTAGCGTCCGCATGTCCACGAGCTCGGCCTCGAATCCGCCCAGCGTCGAGATCGTGACATCCTCGGCCGGTCCGCCCACGTCACGCGCGACGACCACCGGGCAGTCCGGGCTGCGGTGGCGCAGCAGGACCTCACGAGCGCGTTCGAGCTGCTCGCGCCGAGTCCGCGACGCCGGGTTGTAGAGCGCGAGGGCCAGATCGGCGGCGCCGGCGGCATCGAGCCGGCGCTCGATCACCTCCCACGGCTTGAGCTGGTCGGACAGCGAGACGACGGCGAAGTCATGCCCGAGGGGCGCGCCCACGCGCGCGGCGGCGGCCTGCATCGCCGAGAGGCCGGGGACGATGCGCACGTCCACCCCGGCGAACTCCCCGTTGGCCGCCTCGAAGGCTTCGAGCACGGCTGTCGCCATCGCGAACACGCCGGGATCGCCTGAGGAGACGACGGCGACGTCGGCGCCGGCGGCGGCGAGCTCGAGCGCGTGGCGCGCCCGATCGAGCTCGACGCGGTTGTCGCTGGCGTGACGGCGCTGTCCGGCGCGGTGCGGGACGCGGTCCAGGTA
>JBOGYU010000540.1:0-3221 GCA_050696935.1 Solirubrobacteraceae bacterium
GCGCTGGAGCAGGAGCCGGACGCGGTCGGCGGGCGTCGCCGTGCCGGTGACCTCCACGACCTCGCCGTGCCGGAGCCGGTCGTCGCCGAGCTGCACGTTCAGGCGCGCCATCACGGTCACGCGGCGCGGGAGCGACTCCTCGCGCGCCCGGTTCGGATCGCCCGGGAACACCGCCCGCACGCGGCCGCTCGCCGGGAGCTCCACCGCGGCCCGCCAGCTCCCGTCGGGATTGCATGCCGTGCCGGCGATCCGCGTCCACGCCGAGCCGCCCGACTGGTACTCCACGTCGAGCGGCGCGCCGGCCGGCGACGAGCCGTCGGGGAGGCGCAGGTAGCCCGACACGTCGAGCGGCCGCACGCCGCGGATGCGGCGCGCCGCGTAGACGGTCAGGCCGGAGGTCGGACCCGAGAAGCGCGCGGCGGCCGTGCGCAGCTCCTCGAGCTGGGTGTACAGCACGTCCCCGGGGCAACTGGTGGCGTTGGCGTCGCGATGGCCGGAGATGCGCTCGAACGTCACCGGGGTCCCCGCCGGG
The DNA here is from genome assembly GCA_050696935.1 of Solirubrobacteraceae bacterium. Lineage (GTDB taxonomy): Bacteria > Actinomycetota > Thermoleophilia > Solirubrobacterales > Solirubrobacteraceae > DASSUW01. The sequence continues at coordinate 533 of JBOGYU010000540.1, forward strand.
TAGCGGTTGCTCGACCCGCCCGCGGACGTCACGGTGACGGTGCCCTCCGTCGGGATCCCGTGCGTGGAGAGCTTCCAGCCGATCAGCCGCGCCAGCGCGTCCATCCCCTCCGGGCTCTGCGCCACCGAGGTGAAGGTGCCCAGGCAGGCGATGCCTGTCGAGACGCTGTTGTAGCCCTGCGCCTGCGCGCCCACCACTGGCTGGTCGATGCCCCCGGCGCGGCCCTCGAAGACCTGGCCGTACTTGTCGACGAGGAAGTTGTAGCCGATGTCGTTCCAGCGGTTGCCGTCGCGGTGGTAGCGGGCGATGCCGAGGACGATGCCCGCCGAGTCCTCGGGCGCGTAGTCGTTCGTCGTCACCGTGTGGTGGACGAACGCCACCTGCACCTCGCCGTAGATCGGGCCCTCGCGCGGCGGCACGGAGTCGCCGCCCCATGCGCTGCGGGGGATGATCGCCGGCGGGGTGGCGGCCCGGGAGCTGCGCGCCCGGAGGCGGGCGGAGAGCCGCGCGGTCGGCAGCGCCCGCACGAAGCGCGCTCGCAGCGCGCGGGGGCTGCCGCGCAGCCGGAGCTGGAACTCGTCGGCGGGGCCCGTGAACGCCGGGTCGGTCCCGGGCGGGGCCGCCTCGCCGTCCGGCGCGTGGTCGCCGGCGGTGTGCAGCAGCGCCCACTCGCTCCAGCGCCCGCCGCGCCGCCGGGTGCGCACCATCGCCTCGGCGCGCGACCCGCGCGCCCACCGCAGCCCGATCAGGTCGAACCGGCGCGGCGCGCGCAGCACCGGCGTCATCCGCCAGCCCGACGCCGCGGAGGCCCGGCCGGAGAGGACCCCGTCGAGGTCGAGCTCGAACAGCGCCGGCCGCCGCGCCGCGAGAGCCGGCGCGGGCAGGGCCGCTGCGGTGGCGGCGGCCATACCAGCCTGGATGACCTGCCTGCGGGTGAGGGGCACGACAGCTACGAACACCCCGATCGGCCAAAAGGACCGCTCGCCGCGATCCTGCACGCCTACGCCCGCGCGGCGGTCTCCGCGATCACGCGCGAGAGCCGGCCTCCCTGCCAGGCGAGCGGCGAGGAGCCCGGCTCCTCGGAGACCAGGCCGGCGCCGGGGATCGCGGCGGCGTAGCGCTCCCCGATCGCGTACGGGTGCTCGGGGTCGGCCTCGTCGCGGCTCGCGACGACGGTGACCGGGAGGTCGAGCGCGCCGAGCTCGTCCCAGGACTCGAAGGCGCGCGAGCGCGGCACCTCGCGCAGGGCGTCGGCCACGGCGTCCGGATGCTCGTGCGCGGAGAGACGCTGGCGCAGGACCGTGCGGACCGTGTCGCGCCACTGCTCGGGCACGCGCGGCTCTCCGTAGGCGGCGAGGAACCCCTCCACGCCGTCCTCGCGCAGGCCGCGGGAGAGCGCGTCCCAGCGCTCGAGGTCGCGGCCGTCGCCGCCGGGGTCGAACGCGGGTGTGATGAGCACGAGCGCGGCGGCGCGCTCCGGATGCTCTAGCGCGAGCCGCAGGAGCGTGTGGGCGCCCATGGAGGCACCGGCGAGCACGGCGCGGTCGATGCCGCGGTCGTCGAGCACGGCGAGCAGGTCGGCGGCCAGCGCCTCGTAGCCGTACTCCGGGCCAGGGCCCGAGCGGCCGTGCCCGCGTGCGTCGTAGGCGACGACCCGGTGGCCGCCGCGCTCGAGGTTCCTCGATCCCATCACCACGTACCGGCGTGTGGCGGTCAGGCCGTGCAGGAGCACGACGGGGATGCCCCCTGCCTCGCTTCGCTCGTCACCGGCTTCGCCTCGCGCCTCGTCGGCGGACAGCCGCACGCCGCCGGAGTCGATCGTCAGCTCGCCCATGGGACGAGGTCTACCATCATCGTTCCCATGATCTTCGACGCCACCGAGGCCACCTTCGAGCAGGACGTCCTGCAGCGCTCCCACGAGCTCCCGGTCGTGGTCGACTTCTGGGCCGCCTGGTGCGGTCCCTGCCGCCAGCTCACCCCCGCGCTGGAGAAGGCGGTCCGCGAGCGTGCCGGGAAGGTCGCGCTCGCCAAGGTCGACACCGACGCGAACCAGCGCCTCGCCGCCGCCTTCCGGATCCAGGGCATCCCGGCCGTGAAGGCGTTCGTGGACGGTCGCGTGGCGGCGGAGTTCGTCGGCGCCCAGCCGCCCGCCCAGGTGGAGCGGTTCATCGACGAGCTGCTGCCCTCCGAGGCGGACGCGCTCGTGGAGTCCGGCGACGAGGCGGCGCTGCGCCGCGCTCTGGAGCTCGAGCCCAACCGCGCCGACGCCGCCGTAGTGCTCGCCCGCCTCCTGCACGAGCGCGGCGACAGCGAGGCGGCGCTCGAGCTGCTCGGCGGGATCTCCGGCTCGTTCGCCGCCGAGGGGCTCGCCGCCCGCATCCGGCTGGAGTCCGATCCCGAACTGGCCGGCGCGTTCGCGGCGCTCGACGCGGGGGAGCTCCAGCGCGGGCTCGACGCGCTGATCGGGGCGATCCCCGGCAACGGCGACCACCGCGAGGATCTCCGCCGGGCCGTGGTCGGCGTGCTCGACGAGCTCGGGGTGGAGCACCCGCTCGCGCGGGAGTCGCGGCGCAAGCTCGCCGGCGCGCTGTACTGAGCCGGTACGCGAGTGCACACCGTCGTCGATCAGAGCGGCAGCGCGAGCTGACCGGCCGCGGCGGGCGGCGGCTTGCGCGGGTCCGGCTCGAGG
>JBOGYU010000541.1:0-3216 GCA_050696935.1 Solirubrobacteraceae bacterium
ACGCAGGCGGGCGCCGGGGCCGGCTCTGCGGGCGTGATCCCGAGCAGGGCGTCCAGCCTCGCCGCCGGGACCGCCTCGTCCTCCCAGCGCACCGCGTCGCTGCTCCGCTCGAGCTCGGGCGCCGGCTCGTCCGCGAGGGCGACCAGGTGCGTGCGCAGCGCGCCGAGATGCTCGGCCGCTTCCACCCGGAACATGGCCCGCAGCCGGGCCCGCAGCTCGCCGTCCCGCGGGCTCATCGCGGTGGCACGGCCCCGTTCGGCGACGCCTCGACGAGATCGGTCAGCTGCCGCGACAGCTCGTTGATGTCGCGCGCCGCCTGCTCGACCTGCCGCGTGGCCGCCAAGTTCTGGGTGGAGGTCTGCTGGATGCTCTGCATGGCCAGCGCGACCTGGTCCATCCCCGCCATCTGCTGCTGGGAGGAGACGAGGATCTGCTGCGCCGCCTCGGCGGACTCGTTCAGCCGCTCCGCCAGCACCCGGATCGCCTCGCCCGCGTCGTTCGTGATCGCCTCGCCCGTCTCGGACGCCTTCACGCCCTGCTCGGCCGCCATCACCGCGGCCTGGGTGGCGCGCTGGATGTCGCTGAGGATCTCGCGGATCTGCGCCGTCGCCTGCTTGGACTGCTCGGCGAGCGCCTTCACCTCGACCGCGACGACGCCGAAGCCGCGGCCCGCCTCGCCGGCCTTGGCCCCCTCGATGCCGGCGTTGACCGCCAGCAGGTTGGACTGCTCGGCGAGCCCGTTGACGGTGACGACGATCTCGCCGATCGTCTGCGCCTGCTCGCTCAGGGCGAGGATGCGCTCGGCGATCGTCTCCATCCGCACGCGCGCCTCCCGCGTGCCCTTGACGCTGTCCTCGACCGCGCGCCGGCCCTCGTGCGAGATGTCGGCCGTCTGCTGGACCGCCCGCGCCATCGCTTGCGCCTTGTCGGTGGTGAGCTGCACCGTCTGGCGGACCTCGTCGGTGGTGGTGGTGGTCTGCTGGATCGCCGCCTCCTCCTCGGCGACGCCGCTGGCCTGCTGCGTCGTGGCCGTGAGGATCTCCGCCGACGTCGAGGCGAGCGTTCCGATCGCCTCGCGCAGGCGGCGGGTGATCGCGCGTGCGAGCCCGAGCGCAGGAAGGCCTCGAGGTCCTGGACGAGCAGCAGCCCGTCCTCGAGCGTCACCACGCCGGCGACGTGACGGGTGCCCGGGCGGAGCGCCTCCGCCGGGGCCACGGCCGCGGCGGGACCTCGTGCAGGCCGAGCACCTCGTCGACGGGCAGCGCGACGGGACGGCTCGTGCGCGCCAGCACCAGTGCGTCGTCGGGGCCGTACTCGCGCTCGGGCAGCCCGAAGCGCCGGCGGACGTCGAGCACCGGGACGATCTCGCCGGCGACGTCGACGGCTCCCAGGACGCCGTCGGGCGCGCCCGGGAGCGGCGTGACCGCGACCATCCGCACCGCCCGGTCCACGGCGGACAGCTCGAGCGCGAGGCGCCGGCCTTCGACCAGGAACGCCAGGAGGCCCACGGACGCGGTCATGGACGAATCGTAAGTCCGGCAACCGTTTCGCGTGCGGGCCGGGCGTGGGAGAATGGCCGCATGGAGGTCGAGCGTCGCCGCTCCACACGGAGGCCGATGGTGCTGGCGTGCACGCTGCACCGGCGCATCGGGTCGCCGATCCGGGCCCGCACGCGCGACCTCGGGCCGGACGGGATGTGCGTCGACAGCGCGCGCCCGCTGGCCGTGGACGAGCTCCTGACCTTCGACCTGGACCTCGACGGCGAGCCCCATGTCGACGGGACGGTCCGGGTGCTGCGCCAGCAGGACCTCGAGCTGTACGCGCTGCGCTTCGAGGCGCTGTCGGAGCCCAAGCGCGGCCGGCTGCGCGAGCTCGCCGTGTCACCGGTCTGACCCGGCCGCTGGTCATCGCCCACCGCGGTGCCTGTGGCTACCGGCCGGAGCACACGCTCGCCGCCTACGAGCTCGGCGCCCGCATGGGCGCGGACTTCATCGAGCCCGACCTCGTCAGCACCCGCGACGGCGTGCTGGTCGCCCGGCACGAGAACGAGATCTCGGGCACCACGGACGTCGCCGCGCGCCCCGAGTTCGCGAGCCGCCGCACGACGAAGGCGATCGACGGGACGACCTTCACCGGCTGGTTCACGGAGGACTTGACGCTCGCGGAGCTCAAGACGCTGCGGGCGCGGGAGCGGATCCCGGAGCTGCGGCCGCGCAACGCGCGCTACGACGGCCGCTACGAGGTGCCGACGCTCGAGGAGGTGGTCGGCCTCGCCCGCCGGCTGGGCGTGGGCATCTACCCGGAGACGAAGCACCCCGCGCACTTCCGCTCGCTCGGCCTGGCGCTCGAGGAGCCGCTGCTGCGGGCGCTGGACCACGACGTGCCCGTCTTCGTGCAGTCGTTCGACGCGGAGAGCCTGCGGATCGTCGGCGGCAGGCTCGACGTCCCGCTCGTCCGGCTGCTCGGCTCCGAGCCGGCGGAGCTGCGGGAGGTCGCCCGCTACGCGCACGCGATCGGCCCGCCGAAGGAGGCCGTCACCGTCGGCCTCGTGGAGGAGGCTCACGGCGCCGGCCTGCAGGTGCACCCCTACACCTTCCGCAACGAGAACGCGTTCCTGCCGCCGGACCTGCGCACGTCGGCGGATCGGGCGGCCTACGGGAACGCGCTCGCGGAGTACGAGCGCTACCGCGCGCTCGGCGTCGACGGGCTGTTCTCCGACAACCCGGACACGGCCAGGGACGCGCTGACCTGAGGATCAGCGCTCGTCGACGGCGATCCGGCCGCCCGGGCCCACGCACAGGCGGCGGCGGCCGGCGAGCAGCTCGAGCAGCTCGGCGCCCACGAGCGTGCGCCGCCAGCCGCGGAGCGTGCGCACGTCCGGCTCGGGCTGCCCGCGGCGGGCGGCCACGACGATCGGCGTCAGGTCGGCGCGCGCGGCGATCAGCTCGTAGGCCAGCCCGGCCTCCTGCGCGCGGCCGCGCACGAGTGCCTCGGCGAGCGCGATCACCGGGCCGTCCTGGGGCTCGGTCGACAGCCGCTCGCCGTCCTCGGGCTTGAGCGGCGGCGCCGCGTTGCCGCGCGCGATGGCGGCGAGGATGTCCTCCCCGCGGCGGCGCACGACCTCGGGGTTGATACCGCGGATCTGGGCCAGCTCCCGGCGACCGGCGGGCCGCCGCTTGGCCAGCTCCACCACGGTCGGGTCGCGCACCACCGCGC
>JBOGYU010000542.1:0-3203 GCA_050696935.1 Solirubrobacteraceae bacterium
GCCGAGGATCGCCACCCGCCGGCCGCTCGACTCCACCAGCGCGGCCGCGCGGCGCTCCACCCGCGCGAGCGCGCGATCGGCGCAGCCGGCGTTGACGAGCATGTTGCAGGTGGCCGGCCGGTAGCCGGTGCGGCGCAGCCAGAACGCCAGGTGGGAGAGCGTCCAGTCGCCGCCCGCGAAGCCGGGGAGCAGGAGCACCGTCCGCCCGTCGCCGCGCGGCCGGCCGCCGCGCAGGTAGATCGGGTCCGCGAGAAGCCGCAGGAGCTCGGCCTGCCAGCGCATCTCCGCGAGCGGCCGCCCCCACCACGCCTCAGTTCTCTGGGTGGCGGGCAGCATGGCGGGATCGTACGGGTGGCGCCCGATAGGCTGGCGCAGTGACGGTGCAGGCAGCGATCGCGGCGCTGGGCGGGCTCCTGGGCGACCGCGTCTCCACGGCGGACTCCGTGCGCGACCTGCACGGCCGCGACGAGTCGGCGTTCCCGCCGGCGGCGCCCGACGCCGTCGCCTTCCCGCGCGACACCGGCGAGGTCTCCGCCGTCCTGCGCGCCTGCGCCGAGCACGGCGTGCCCGTCATCGCCTTCGGGACCGGCTCCTCGGTCGAGGGCCAGATCCTCGCCGTCCAGGGCGGGATCGCCTTGGACACCAGCCTGATGGACCAGATCCTGCGCGTGAGCATCGAGGACCTCGACGTCACGGTCCAGCCCGGCGTGACCCGCACGAAGCTCGAGCAGCGCGTGTCGCAAGAGGGCGCGTTCTTCTCGGTCGACCCCGGCGCCGACGCGTCGCTCGGCGGCATGGCCGCCACCGGCGCCTCCGGCACCAACACCGTCCGCTACGGCACCATGCGCGAGAACGTGCTCGCGCTCGAGGTCGTGCTCGCCGACGGGCGCGTCATCCGCACCGGCAGCCGGGCGCGCAAGTCGAGCGCCGGCTACGACCTGACGCACCTGTTCATCGGCTCGGAGGGGACGCTGGGGATCATCACCGAGCTCACGCTCCGGCTGCGGCCGATCCCCGAGGCCATCTCGGCCGCCTCCTGCTCGTTCCCCACCACGCAGGACGCCGTCGGCACCGCGATCGCGATCGTGCAGTCCGGCGTGCCGATCGCCCGCTGCGAGCTGCTGGACGCGACGATGATGCGCGCCGTCAACCTCCACGCCGAGCTCGAGCACCCCGAGTCGCCGACCCTGTTCCTCGAGTTCCACGGCACCCCCGCCGGAGTGGAGGAGGACGCCCGCTACGTCTCCGAGCTCGCGCGCGAGCGCGGCGCGGGCGACTTCGCGTGGGCGACGAAGACCGATGACCGCTCGCGCCTGTGGCGCGCCCGCCACAACGCCTACTTCGCGGGGATCGGCCTGCGCCCCGGCTCCCGGGCGCTCACCACCGACGTCTGCGTGCCGGTCTCCGAGCTCGCCGCCACGATCGACGCCACGGTGGCCGACGTGGCCGACCTCCCCTTCCCCGCCCCCCTGCTCGGCCACGTCGCGGACGGCAACTTCCACCTGATGCTGCTGATCGACCCCGACGAGCCGGAGGAACGCCGCACGGCGGAGGCCGTCTACGAGCGGATCGTCGACCGCGCGCTCGCCGTGGGCGGCACGTGCACCGGGGAGCACGGCGTCGGGCTGGGCAAGCGCCGCGCGCTCGCCTCCGAGAGCGGCGAGGCGGTCGAGGTCATGCGCGCCCTCAAGCGCGCGCTCGACCCCGACGATCGCCTCAACCCCGGCAAGGTCCTGCCTCAGCTCTGAACGTAGGTCCCGGGCGCCGGCCCGAGCGCTGGGAACCGGCGGTTCCCCACCCGGCGCGGGGCGCGCCGGAGCGAGCCCGAGCGCTCGCCCAGCCACGCCGCCCAGTCGGTCCACCAGGTGCCCGAGCGCTCCTCGGCGCGGTCCAGCCACTCCTCCGCTGCCGGCGGGTTCTCGCCGGCCACCCGGTAGCGGGCCTTCGGATTGCCGGGCGGGTTGACCAGCGCGGCGACATGGCCGCTGCGGGAGAGCACGAAGCGCGTGTCCCCGCCCAGCAGCTGCGTCGTCGCGTAGCAGTTCTCCCACGGCGTGATGTGGTCCGACTCACCCGCGACGACGTAGGCATCGGTCGTGACCCGCCCGAGGTCGATCGGGGTCCCCAGCAGCTCCATCGCGTCCGGCTTGGCGAGCGCGTTAGAGACCGCGAGGTCCGCCAGGTCGCGCAGCAGCCCCGCGGCCATCCGCGTGGTGTGGGCGTTCCAGAACAGGATGTCGAAGGCCGGCGGCGTGCGGCCCAGCAGGTAGTTGTTGACGACGTAGCTCCAGATCAGGTCGTTCGGGCGCAGCCAGGCGAAGAACGACTGGAGCGCCGCGCCGTCCAGGTAGCCGCGGCGGTCGACCGCCTCCACCGCGAGCCGCGCGACCTCCGGCCCCATGAACGCGCTCGCGGTGCCCGCGCGCTCGGAGTCGATCACGCAGACGCCCATCATCAGCGAGCCGAGCCGGTCGAGCTCGCCGCGCGCGGCCATCCGCGCCGCCAGGGCGCCGGCCAGCGCGCCGCCGGAGCAGTTCCCCGCCAGGTGGAAGCGGTCGCTGCCGGTGATGGCGGTGACGGCGTCGACGGCCTCCAGCACGCCCGCCGCGTAGGTGTCGAGCGTCCAGCCGCGGTGCTCCTCGGTCGGGTTGCGCCAGGACAGCGCGAACACCTGCTGGCCCTGGCGGACGAGGTGCTCGACCAGGCTGCGGTCCGGCGCGAGGTCGACGAGGTAGTACCGGTTGACCATGGGCGGGACGACGAGCAGCGGCTCGGCCCGCACCTCCGCGGTCTGCGGCGCGTACTGGATCAGCTCGAACAGCTCGGTGCGCAGGACGACCGAGCCGGGAGTGGCGGCGACGTCCCGGCCGACCTCGAAGGCCTCCGTGTCGACGCTCGCGGGCAGCCGCGGGGAGGACGTCATGTCGCGCGCGAAGGCGCGCGCGCCGCGCACCAGGTTCGCGCCCCGCTCCGACACGGTCGCACGCAGCGCGACCGGGTTCGTCGGCAGGTAGTTGCTGGGCGCCGCCGCGTCGAGGAGGTTCTCCAGCGCGAAGCGCACGCGCCGCTCGTCCTGCACGTCGAGCTTGGCGTCCTGGAGCGCGCCGTCCAGCGCGCGGCCCGCCGCCAGGTGGCCCTGAACCAGCCGGGAGGACAGCGCGCCCGACCACGCGGGGTCGGCGAACCGGCGGTCGACCGGAGCC
>JBOGYU010000543.1:0-3201 GCA_050696935.1 Solirubrobacteraceae bacterium
GCGCTGGGCGAGCGCGAGCTGCAGGATGAGCAGCTCGTCGAACGCGAGGCGGCGGCGCGCGGCGAAGAGCTGCTTCCACTCGGCGGGGAAGTGCACCTCGCGCAGCGCGTCGGCGATCGGCAGGAGCTCGTGCCGCTCCCGCACCGCGTCGGGCAGCGGCTCGGGGACCTCGCGGACCAGCGGCGTCCGGCGCGCGCCGCCCTCGACCGCGGTGTGGAGCCAGCGCCGGAGGTGGCCCTCCTTCAGTCCTTCGGTGAGCCGGTAGATCGGCACGATCCGCCCGGTGTGGACGGGCTCGGCCGAGGCCGGCTCGATCCTCGGATTGGAGAACTGCAGCGTGCGGCCGAACCAGCGGACGCGCCCGGAGATGCGCACGAGCTGACCCTCGGGGAAGCGCTCCTTGATGAATTGCCGGCCGAACCACGTCGCCCGCACCGGGGTCGGCGTCCGGTCCGCGGGCTCCAGCAGCTCGACCTCCGTCATCTGCTGGCCCTTGCCGGTGCGGCGCGCGCCGATGCGGCCGAGGACCGCCTCGGTGCTCTGCTCCTGGTCGGCCCGCAGGGCCCGGAGCGGGGTGAGCTTCGAGAAGTCGATGTAGCGCGACGGCAGGTGCCAGAGGAGGTCGCCCATCGTGCGGATGCCGAGCCGCTCGAGCAGCTTCGCGGACTCGTCCCCCACTCCCGGCAGGCGCCGGACGGCGAGGTCGAGCGAGCTAGTGCTCCGCGGCGACGATGTAGGGATAGTGCGGCTGGCCACCGCGCACCACCTGGATCTCGGCGCCGGCGTGGACGGACCGCAGCCCATCCGCGGCGGCCCGCGACTGCCCCTCGTCCACGTCCTGTCCGGTGTAGAGCGTGAGCACCTCCGGCTCCTCGAGGGCGCGCGCCGCTTCGGCGAGCACGGCGACCGCGTCGCCGCCCGACGCCACGAGCTTCCCGTCCACGAGCGCGATCGCCTCGCCCTCGCGCACGGGCCGGCCGTCGACGGTCGTCGCCCGCGTCGCGTACGTCACCTCGATGCATCGCGCGCGGGCCGCGGCCCCCTGCATGGCGCGCCCGATCTCGTCGGACTCGCCGGCGGCGTCGAACGCGATGAGGGCGGCCATGCCCTGCGCGAGGTTCCGCGTCGGGATGACGCGCACGTCGGTGTCGGCGAGCCCCGCCGCCTGCTCCGCCGCGAGGATCACGTTGCGGTCGTTCGGGAGGACGATGACGTGCCGGGCGTGCGCGGCGCGCACCGCACCGAGCAGCTCCTCCGTCGACGGGTTCATGGTGGCGCCGCCGCGCAGGGAAGTGGCCCCGAGCGACCGCACGATCTCGGCGAACCCGTCGCCAGGCACGACCGCGACCAGACCGAGCTCCGCCTGCGGGGCCGGCGGCGCGACGACGATGCCCGTCCGGCGCTCGTGCTCCGCGGTCATCGCGTCGAGGTCCTCGACCACCACGTCGGACAGCCGTCCGGCGGTGAGGCCGATGCGGATGATCTCGTTGGGCTCGAGCGTGTGGACGTGCACCTTCACGGCGGTCTCGTCGCCGACGACGATCACGCAGTCCGCGCCGAACTCCAGCATGTCCGCACGAAGCTCGTCCGCCGTCCGCGTGGGGTTCACGACGAGGTACTGCACGTCGTACGCGCCCTCCCACGAGGCGACGCCTTCGGCGTGAGCCGTGCGCACCTCAGGCGAATCTTCGCCGGGCCGCGAGGGGCGTGCCGCGGGCGGCAACTGAGCCCGCGGCACGGACTCGTCCGCTGGTCGGCGGGCTGGAGCGGGCGATCTTGCCGCCGGAGGCACACCCCGAGAAGGCCCGGCCTGAGAGGTCGATGGCGCCGTCTCGACCGGCCCGGCCACAACAACTTCTCGTCCGGTCGCGGCCGCGAGCGCGCCGTCCATGAGGAGCCAGAGCCCGCGCGCCCCCGCGTCTACGACGCCCGCGGCGCGGTTCGTCGGGTTGTCCTGCTTCGTCCGCTCGACCGCGGCCACGCCCGCCTCGACCGCGACGCGCAGCGCGTCGACCGGGTCGGTTCGCCCGTGCCCGACCGCGTCCACCATCTCGGCGAGCGCGGACAGGATCGTGCCCGGCGCGGGCGCGGTCACCGCGCGGTACGCGTGCGTCCGCGCGGCGGCGTACGCCGCGCAGAGGTCCTCGCCGGTGATCGCGTCCTTCCCGGCGAACGCCTCCTTCATCCCGCGGATGATCTGCGAGAGGATGACGCCGCTGTTACCGCGCGCGCCCATGAGCGCACCCTGCGAGGCCGCGGCCGCGATGGCCCTGCACGTCGGCTCGGCCTTCCGCGCGTAGGTCAGCGCGGACTGCACGGTGTGGAGCATGTTCGTGCCCGTGTCGCCGTCGGGAACGGGATACACGTTGAGATCGTTCACCTCGTCCACGGACCGCTCGAGGCTGCGGCCCGCCGCTTCGAGCGCGCGCAGCAGCGCGGGACCGTCGCACCGTGATAGCATCATCGACCGCTAGTATCACTTCCCCCCGAGGAGACGCCTTCGATGCCACGCGCCTGCGCGCTCTGCGGCAAGTCCGCAGGCTACGGCTCCAACATCAGCCACTCCAAGGTCCACACGCACCGGCGCTTCGACGTGAATCTGCACGCGGCCGTCATCGACGGGCGGAAGCTGCTGGTCTGCACGCGATGCCGGCGCACGCAGACCAAGGGCGCGCGCATGGCGCAGAAGGCCGCCAAGAAGCGCTAGGCGCGCGCCGCCTCGCTCGCCTTTCCCTCCGCCACCTTCAGCTGGCCGCACGCGGCGGCGATGTCCTGCCCCTTGCTGATGCGCACCGTCGCCGCGATGCCGCCGTCGCGGAGGACCTCCGCGAAGCGCTCCATCCGCTCGACCGGCGGCCGCCGGAAGCCGCCCGGACCCGGGTTGTAGGGGATCAGGTTGACGTGGTAAGCGGAGGTCCGCCCGTGCTCCGCGATGCGCGACGTGAGGAGCGCGGCCGTCGCGGCGGAGTCGTTGACCCCGGCGAGCATCACGTACTCGAACGTCACCCGCCGCCTGGTCCGCTTCACGTACCGCGCCGCAGCCGCGAGCACCTCGTCGACGCCCCATCTCCGGTTTGATCGGCATGATCGCGAGCCGCGTGCGGTCGTCGGGTGCGTGCAGCGAGATGGCGAGGTTGATCGGCAGCCCCTCGGCCGCCAGGTCGTCGATCTTCGGCACGACGCCGCAGGTCGAGACGGTGA
>JBOGYU010000544.1:0-3199 GCA_050696935.1 Solirubrobacteraceae bacterium
GTTGCAGCGCCGCGGCCAGATCGTCGTCGAGGACCGCGCCTCGCGCCTCGCGGCGTTCCGGGACGCGCGGCGGCGGGCGAAGCGGATGTCCGGCACGCGCGAGACCGAGATGCGCGCGGTCGTGGACACGGTGCGGGACATCGCGTCGAGCCGGCAGCTCACCGCCTCGCGGCTGCACGCGCTGTGGCTGACGCTCCAGCGCAACCTCGAGTGGTGGACGAGCGGGAGCCTCCTGCGCTCCGGCCAGCGGATCGGGTTCGAGGGCTCCGAGCTGGTGTGGCAGTACTACCCGGGCCAGGGCCTCCAGCTCCAGATGCTGGGCAACTTCGGCAAGCTCAACGCGCTGTGGTCGGGGCGCCGCGACGAGGCGCTGGCGGCGATGCTCGACGAGCTGCTGCCGCTCGCCGCCGGGCGCGCCGGCGGGATCGCGTGGGAGTACTACTTCGAGTTCGGCGGCGGCTCGCCGCCGTGGGTGAGCGGGATGGCGCAGGGGACCGCGCTGCAGGCGCTCTCCCGCGCGGCGCAGCGGCTCGGGCGCGAGGCCGACGTCTTCCCGATCGCCCAGCGGGCGCTGACGCTCTTCGAGATCCCCACGCCGCAGGGCGTGCGGGTCCCGGGCGAGGACGGCGACCACTACGCGCTGTACTCCTACGCGCCGGACTTCCGCGTCATCAACGGCTTCACGCAGGCGCTGGTGGGGCTGTTCGACTACGCCGAGATCACCGGCGACCCGCGCGGGCGGGCGCTGTTCGAGGCCGGCGACCGCGAGGCGCGCCGCGAGCTGCCGGCGTTCGACACCGGCGCCTGGTCGCTGTACTCGCGCGGCAGCATCGTGCGCGAGTCCGACCTCTCCTACCACGAGCTCTTGCGCGGGTTCGTGCGCAACCTGTGCAAGCGGACCGACGTCGAGGTCTACTGCTCGACCGCGCGGCGGTTCCAGGAGTACAAGAGCGAACCGCCGGAGATCACCGTGCGCGGGCGGCGCCTGCGCGGCGGCCGGCCGGGGCGCGTGCGCTTCGAGCTGTCGAAGATCTCGTCCGTGAGCCTGCGGATCACGCGCGGCGACAGCGTGGTGGAGGCGCGACCGTTCGGGAACGTCGGCTACGGCGAGCGGAGCTTCGGCTGGGACGTCCCGCGCCGCCGGGGGGAGTACGAGGTGGAGCTGACCGCGACGGACCTGGCGGGCAACACGGCGTCGGACGTCGCGACGGTGCGGGTGCTGAAGCCCAAGCGACCGTAGACTCCCGGGGCTCCCATGGCGCCCCGGATCATCCTCTACACGGGCAAGGGCGGCGTCGGGAAGACCTCCGTGGCCGCCGCCACCGCCCGCCGCTGCGCGGCCGCCGGCGCGCGCACGCTCGTGCTCTCCACCGATCCCGCGCACTCGCTCGCCGAGTCGCTGGAGGCACCGGTCGGCGCTTCGCCGACGGAGATCGACGGCGTGTGGGCGCAGCAGGTGCAGGCGCAGGAGGAGCTCGAGCGCAACTGGTCGGCCGTGCAGGGGTGGCTCGGCGGCGTGCTGGCCGAGCGCGGCGTGGAGCGGATCGCCGCCGAGGAGTTGACGGTGCCGCCCGGCGGCGACGAGCTCTTCAGCCTGCTGAAGCTCAAGCGCCACGCCGAGTCGGGCGAGTGGGACGCGATCGTGGTCGACTGCGCGCCGACCGGCGAGACGCTGCGGCTGCTCTCGTTCCCCGACGCGGCGCGCTGGTGGCTCGATCGCGTGATCGGGCGCGAGCACGCGCTGCTGGCGGCGGCGCGCCCGCTCGCGCGCGCGTTCCTTGACCTCTCGCTGCCCGACGAGCGGGTGGTCGAGGACGTGCAGCGGCTCGTGCGCAACCTGATCGCCATGCACGAGCTGCTGCGCTCCGAGCGGGTGACGATCCGGCTGGTGATGACGCCCGACCGGATGGTGGTGGCCGAGGCGATGCGCACCTTCACGTACCTGAACCTGTACGGGTACCTGTGCGACGCGGTGGTGGTCAACCGGGTGTTCGGCGAGGACGTCGGCTCCTACTTCGGCGCCTGGCGCGAGGTCCAGGCGGCCCAGCTCGCGGAGGTCGAGTCCGGCTTCGCGCCGGTGCCGATCCTGCGCGCCCCGTTCTTCGAGCAGGAGGTGCTCGGCGCGGCGATGCTCGACCGGCTGGGCGACGCGCTCTTCGGGTCGTCTGATGCCGCGGCGGTGCTGCACGACCGGCTGGCGCAGGAGCTGGTGGTCGACAACTCCGGCGCGCGGCTGCGGCTCGACCTGCCGTTCGTGAGCCGGGGCGACGTGTCGCTGCGCAAGATCGGGCTCGAGCTGGTCGTGCGCGTGGACGGGCAGAAGCGCACGATCGTGCTGCCGGGCGCGCTGGCGGGTTACAGGCCGACGTCGGCCAAGCTCGCCGAGGGCTCGCTCGTGGTGGGGTTCGAGGGTGAGTGAGGCCGACCGCCTGCGCGAGCAGTACGCCGAGGCCGAGCGGCTGATGCGCGAGGCCCAGCGGGCCGCGGGCGCGGACGTGCCGCCGAGCGGGTTCCAGGCGCCGGGCGGGGAGCGGTCGCCGTCGCCCTTCCCCGATCTCGTGGCGCTCGTCGACTCCCTGCGCGGCGCGGTCCCGCCCGAGCTGGCCCGCCAGCTCGCGGACGCCCTGCGCGAGCTCCTGCTCGCGCTGCGCGCGGTGCTGGACTGGTACATCGCGCGGCTCGAGCCGTCCGACCCGGCGCCCGCCGACGTGCAGGACATCCCGGTCGAATGACACACTTGACGCGGTGAGCGCCGCCGCACGCCTGCGCGACCTCCCGCCCGAGCTGCGCGATGCGGGCATCGCCGCCGCTGCGCTGGCCGCGTCGCTGGTCCTGCCGTGGTACCAGAAGTCCTTCGTCCCGCGGGGGTCGCGGGAGTTCGTGCAGGACAACCTGAGCGCGTTCGGCGTCTTCACGTTCGTGGAGGCGGCGGTGCTGCTGGTCGCCCTGGCGGTGCTGTTCCTCGTGTGGGCGCGCAGCGAGCAAAAGGGCTTCCACCTGCCGGGCGGCGACGGGGTCGCGATCTCGATGGCGGGCGGCTGGGCGCTGCTCCTGCTCGTGTGGCGGCTGTTCGACAAGCCGGACGTCGACGACCCGGGCGGGACGGTCGGCATCCAGTGGGGCATCTTCGGCGCGCTGCTGGCGGCCGGCGCGCTGCTGGCCGCCGGCGCGCGGGTCCGCGCGGCCCACCGCCCCGAGC
>JBOGYU010000545.1:0-3198 GCA_050696935.1 Solirubrobacteraceae bacterium
GCGACGTAGATCGGCGACGCGCCGGCGGCGGGGAACTCGGTCCGCAGCGCGTCCTCGACCACGCGCGCGGAGCGCTCCTGGGGCAGCACGCTCGCGTCGACGCCGGTGAACTCGATCCGCAGGAACGGCAGCCCGAGCACGATCAGCAGCACGGCGGTGGCCGCGGCGATCGGGCCGGGACGGCGCATCACGACCTGCGAGAAGCGGTACCACGGGCCGGAGCGCACCTGTGCGGCGTCGCGGTGCATCGCCACCTGCCAGCGCCTCAGGCTGAGCGCGTTGACGCGCGGGCCGAGGGCGGCGAGCAGCGCCGGCAGGACAGTGAGCGAGACGAGCGCCGCGGTGAGCGCGACGAGCGCGCCGCCGACGCCCATCGAGTACAGGAACCGCAGCGGGAAGACGATCAGCGCCGCCATCGCCGCCGCCACGGTGACGGCCGAGAACAGCACGGTGCGGCCGGCGGTGCGCATGGTGGCGCGCAGCGCGTGGCCGCCCTTCTCCATCTCCTCGCGGAAGCGGGAGACGATGAACAGCGAGTAGTCGATCGCCAGGCCGAGGCCGAGCCCCGTGATCAGGTTGATCGCGAACACCGACATCGGCTCGACGGCGTTGACCAGGCGCAGGAGCGCGAAGGTGGTGATGATCGTCACCGCACCCACCGCCAGCGGCAGCAGCGCGGCCACGACGCCGCGGAAGACGACCAGCGACAGCAGGAAGAGGATCGGGAAGGCGAGCATCTCGGCGCGCGCGAGGTCCTCCTGCACCTGCTCGCCGACCTGGTCGAAGGCGACGATGCCGCCGCCGACGATCACGCCGGGCTCGCGCTCCAGCCGCTCCTGGAGCCGCGCGGCGGTGCTCCTGCCGCCGACGCCGTCGCGGAAGTAGGCGGCCATGTAGAGCGACTCCGGCTCGGGTCCGGTGGCGTGCTGGGCGGTGACGTCGGCGACCGCGGGGTCGCGCAGCGCCTCCCGCACGCGCCGCTGCTCGGCCCGGCCCTCGGGCGAGTCCGCGGGCGCGCCGAGCCGCACGAGCGCGACGAGGTCCGGCGCGGCCGAGAGGCCGGTGGCGCGCTCGACGGACTCGCGCGCGAGCACCGACTCCTGCGCCGGGTCCTCGAAGTCGTCGTCGGAGTCGAGCATGCCGACCACCGGCCCGCCGAAGACCGCGGCGAAGGCGACGAACAGCACCGTGGCGGCGAGGACGAGCCGCCGGCGCCGGTCCGCGAAGCGCGCGAGCGCGTCCATCACATCAGCTCCGCCGGGCTGGTCCAGCTCGCCGCCCACGCATCCTCGTCCGCGATCGCCCCCAGATCGAGCGCGGCGACCACGTTCAGCAGCATCCCGTTGGCGAAGAAGCTCCAGATCTGGCCGGGCGGCGCGCCGGAGAGCCGCGTGACCTCCGCGACGATCTCGCGGTACCGGCCCCGCACGTGGGCCTGGATCTCGGGGTCAGACGACGCGACGTAGCCCTGCATCAGCATCAGGATCGCGTGGCGGTCGGGCAGCAGCTCCTGCACGTAGGCGCGGCCCATGGCGCGCAGCTCCTCCCCGGGCGGGGCCGCGGCGGCGGCGCGCCGGAACGCCTCGGACACCCGCTCGTGCGCGCGGTCGCCGCAGGCCAGGAACAGCTCCTTCTTGGTCCGGAAGAGGCGGAACAGGTAGGGCTGGGAGATCCCGGCCTCGCGGGCGATGCCCTCCGTGGAGGTGCCGCGGTAGCCGCCGACGGCGAAGTGCTCGAGGGCGACCGCGAGGATGTCCTCCCGGCGCTCGGCGGCTGACTTGCGTGGAGCGGCCACGCCGACGCAGGTTAGTGAGTGCTTACTTGGCGGTCAACGCTCTTCCCGCCAGACCTCGACGGAGACCTCCTCCACCGGCAGCGGGATCGGCGGCTCGGGCTTGGAGGCCTTCACCGTGACGCTC
This sequence comes from Solirubrobacteraceae bacterium, assembly GCA_050696935.1. Lineage (GTDB taxonomy): Bacteria > Actinomycetota > Thermoleophilia > Solirubrobacterales > Solirubrobacteraceae > DASSUW01. Next base: position 1,920 of record JBOGYU010000545.1, read on the forward strand.
TCGGCCCCGAACTGGGAGGCCAGGCGGTCGGCGATCACCGCGCACAGGCGCTCGAGTGTCTTGTAGGAGCGCTGCTGGGCGATCAGGGCGATCACCTGGCAGACCTCGCCGTAGTCGACCGTGTCCTCGACGCGGTCGGTGATCAGCGCGTCCGGCTCCCCCACGTCGAACCGGACGTCGAGCACGAGCCGCTGGCCGATCTCCCGCTCGGCCGCCGTGACCCCGTGGTGGGTGTAGAGCGAGAGCCCGACGACCTCGACGGTGACCCCGACCTCGGGGCCCTCCTCGTCGTCCTCGTCGTCGCTCAGGTCGTCCTCGTCGTCGTAGTCCTCGTCCGAGTCCCGGGCCATGCGGGCACGTAGGCGTCAGCGCGAGGCCCGGTTCGACACCGGCGGCGGCGCAGTCGCGGGCATGCGGAGCAAGGTAGCAGCCGCCACCGTGAGGGCGTCGGCCGTCGCGGCGACGTCGTGGACGCGGAACACGCGCGCGCCGCGCTCGAACGCCATCACGCTGGTGGCGACGGTCGCGTGCACGCGCTCGGTCACGTCGCGCCCGGTCAGGCGGCCGAGGAACGACTTCCGGCTCGTGCCGATCACGAGCGGCCGGCCGAGCGCGACGAGCTCGTCCACGCGCCGGAGCAGCTCGAGGTTGTGCGCGAGCGTCTTGCCGAAGCCGATCCCGGGGTCGAGCTGGATCCGCTCCTCGGCGACGCCGGCGGCCGTGGCGGCGGCCATGCGCTCCTCCAGGAACGCCTTCACGTCGTCCACCACGTCGTCGTAGCGCGGGTTCTCCTGCATCGTGCGCGGCTCGCCGAGCATGTGCATCAGGCAGCAGTCCACGCCGCGGTCGGCCACCAGGCCGGCCAGCTCGGGGTCGTGCCGGAAGGCGCTCACGTCGTTCACGTACGAGGCGCCGGCGTCCACCGCCGCCTCGGCGACCGCGAGCTTCATCGTGTCGATCGAGATCTGGGCTCCGAGCCCGAGGCCGGCGATGCCCTCGACCACGGGCAGCACGCGCCGGAGCTCCTCGGCCTGGGAGACCAGGTCGGCGCCGGGGCGCGTGGACTCGCCGCCGACGTCGACGATCGCCGCCCCCTCGGCGACGAGCCGGCGGCCGTGCGCGATCGCCGCCACGTGGTCCTCGAACGCGCCGCCGTCCGAGAACGAGTCGGGCGTGACGTTGACGACGCCCATGATCGTGTAGGCCGGGCTCACCGCTCCGACGGTAGCCCATCCGCCCACCGCCACGACCTCGAGTGTCGACTTCGTCGGCCTGACGC
>JBOGYU010000546.1:0-3189 GCA_050696935.1 Solirubrobacteraceae bacterium
AGCCCGCGCTCACACCTGACCCAGTAACCGCCGCCCGCGCCACCCCAGCAACAAGGCCGCAAACTGCCTACACGAACGCCAGCAACCAGCCGCTCATCAACCGCGAGCCGCGGAAAATGCGGCTAGTGAGCCCAGCCGGGACGCGCGCACCGACACCATGGGCGAGTTCGCCGGCTCGCTCGAGCCGGGCGCGCCGGTCGGGAGCTTCGCCGGCTCCCGTGCCGAGGGGGCCCCCACCGGCGCGTTCGCCGGCGGCGACCAGCGCGGCGGCAGCTTCGCCGACGCGGATCGAGACGTCGTCACCGAGTACCCGCACGGCGTCGAGCGGATGCGGGTGGCCGGGCACCGCCGGATCAAGCGCCTGCTCTCCGACGCCGGGCTCGACGACGCGGCCGCGGAGCGGGACGTGCAGGCGCTCCACGCGGGCCGCGTCCTCGTGCTCGTGGACGTCTCCGGAGGGGACCTGGCGCGCGTGCGGTCGCTGCTCGAGCGCTGAGCCGGTCCGCCTCTCAGCCGGCGGTCGCCGGCCTGCCGAGCGCGGGCCGCAGCGCCTGCTCGATGAGGCGCTCCGCATCGACCGCGGCGGCGGCGAGGATGGCCGAGCGGCGCTCGAGCTGCCCGACGACCGCGGTCCCGGCGGGCGGCCGCACCCCCAGCACGTATGGCGGGCCCACGCCCGCGTCCCGCGAGCGCTCCGCGATGTCGCCGACCACCGCCTCGTAGCACGCGATTCGCTCGCGGTAGAGCGCCACGAGCGCGGGATTGAGCCGCCGGAGATGCCGCACGATCAGCCGGTCGCCGATGCGTGAGGCGCTCTTGCGCGGGACGCCGTACGGACGCGTCTGCAGCGCGAGCACATGCGTCGCCCCGGCGGCGAGGGCCTCCGCGACGGGGATCGGCGAGCCGAGGCCGCCGTCGAGGTACCGGTCGGTGCCGATCTCGACCGGGGCGCCGCCGGCCCACGGCATGCGGCTCGACGCGAGCAGCGCGTCCCAGAGCTCCCGTTTCGTTCGCATGCCCGAGAACACGACGGGCTGCGCCGTGCTGACGCTGACCGCGACGCAGTGCAGAGCGAGCGGGCTGGCGACAACGCGGTCGTGCCGGGCCATGTCGAGGCCCGACGACGCGTAGTTGAGGATGTAGTTGACGTCGATCACGGGCCGGCCGCGCAGCAGGCGCGCCGGGTTGACGAACGACCGGGAGGCGAGCGGTCCGTGGTACGTGGCGGCGCCCTCACGCGCCACGCCCGCGATCAGCGCGGCACCGTTGATCGCGCCCGCCGACGCGCCCACGACGAGGTCGAAGCACGTCGTCAGGCCCAGCCGTTCGAGCGCGGCGGTCATGCCGGCCGACACGACGCCGCGCATGCCCCCGCCCTCGATGACGAGCGCCACACGATGCGCGTCGCGTCGCCTGCCCGGTGCTGAGCCGCTCTGCGCCCGCTCGCGGAGCACCTCCAGGACCGGGTGCGCGATCTCGGGCAGTCCGAAGGCGTTGCTGTCCAGGGCGCGGGCGTCCAAGCTCCGGACGATCCTAGCCGCTCATCTGCGCCGGCGGGCCACCTGCCAGCGCCAGGCCGCGGGCGGCGAACACGTCGCGTAGCAGGCGCGGCCGGTCGGTCATAATGCCGTCGGCGCCGCGGTTGAGCAGGTCGCGCATCGACGGCTGGTCGTTCACCGTCCAGACGTGGACCGGAAGGCCGGCGCGGTGAGCCGCGCGTATGAAGCCGGCGGTCACGATTGGGACCGGTCCCTTGCGCAGCGGAACCTGGACGCAGTCGGCGCCCGCGCGCGGCATCAAACCGAGAACCGCCGCGGCGCGAGCGGCGGCCACCGCCCGCGGTCCCATCGACGTGCACGCGCGGCCGCGACTGAGCACGCGGACCCGCTCGAGCCGGCGATCCGAGAACGACCCGATGCCGACGCGGTCCCAGGCATCCAGCCGGTCGATGAGGGCGACGAGCGGCTCGACGCATGCATCGGCCTTGGGATCGATATTGACTCGCACCTCGGGCCAGCGCAGCAGGAGCTCCTCGAGGCGCGGGACCCGGACCCCCCGACCGCGGAAGGGGAAGGTGCGGCCACCATCAGGGGTGAACCGCGAGCCCGCGTCCGCCGCCTCGACCTCCGCGATGCTGAGGTCGGCGATCGCGCCTGTCCGGTCGGTCCGCTCGTCAAGCCTCGCATCGTGGAAGGCCACCACCACGCCGTCCCGGCACACGTGCGCATCCGTCTCGAGGTAGCCGTAGCCCAGCGCAATGGCGGCGCCGAACGCCTCGAGCGTATTCTCGGGCGCCTCCTCCGCGCCGCCGCGATGCGCGATCGCGATCGGGCCTGGGGCGCGAAGGAACGGGTGGACGCAGGTGCCGCGCGCGGGCGTGGACGCGGCGTTCGCGACCGGCGATCTTCGTCTACGTCGGCATCTTGCCCCGATCAAGGTGCAGCACCCGTCCTGGCCGAGGATGTTGCCACGCGGGCCAGAGCCCGTCTCGCCGCGGTGGGTTGATTCGTGAGCGGCGCGGGCGTAAGGCCGATGCAGGACCGCGGGCGCGCACGTTGAATGGGTGACGACGGGCGGTTGCATCTCCCCGGTGGTAGATCGCCGGGGGACCGGTTTAGCCAGGTGGACATACCGGACGGCGCCCCGCGCGGCTTGAATGCCTCGTGAAATGGCCGATATTCGCCGATACCTGCCATCCAACCCCACGGTGAGGAACCACGAGTCATGACCGACCTGCGACGCCTCCAGGACGAGCTCAACGCGCTGCTCGTCTCCTGGGAGTATGCCTTCGCGATGGGCCACGGCTGCTCCATCGGCGATCATCCGCGTTATCGCGCGGTCCGTGAGCGCGCCGCGGACCTGCGCGCCCGCATCGCGGAGCTCACGGAGCCGGGGTAGGGCTGCGCGGTCGCACTGATCGGCGGTCGCGATGCTGCGACTGACCGGCCTGCCCGCCGCCGCGCGCTGCCCGAACGCGACGGTGCGCCGCGCGCCCGGGCAGATCGAGCTGCGGTTCGTGGGCCCGGATTGCGACGAGGGCCTCGACGTCGACCTGCGCCTGGTCGGCGCCGGAGCCGACCCCGAGGCGGTCGAGCTGGAGCTGCTGGCCGATCTGCGCGCTCGCGGCTACGCGGTCGAGTGGGCGCGCCGGGGGACCCAGCTCGGAGCCGGTGAGATCCTGCTCACGAG
>JBOGYU010000547.1:0-3189 GCA_050696935.1 Solirubrobacteraceae bacterium
CCGCCGCGTCGTCCACGCCCGCCGCCCGCATCGCGGCGGCGCCCCACTCGGCGTACCAGCCCTCGAGCGTCTCGTCGTCGACCTCCGCGTGGAACTGCACCCCCCACGCGCACTCGCCGAACCGGAACCCCTCGGCGGTGCCGGCCGGCCGGCGCAGCAGCTCGATCGCGCCCGGCGGCGGCTCGAACCCGTCCTCGTTCCAGTGCAGCGCCACCGACCCCGCCGGAAGCGAGCCCAGCACCGGGTCGCCGGCGGCCTCCGGCAGGACCGAGATCGGCGGCCAGGCGACCATCCGCCGCGGCAGCCGGGCCACGCTCCCGCCCAGCGCGTGCGCGAGGAGCTGCCCGCCCAGGCACACGCCGAGCACCGGTACCCGGTCCTCGACCGCCGAGCGCAGCAGGTCGGCCTCGGCCGCCAGCAGCGGGTCGCGCTCGATGTCGAGCACGGACTGCTCGCCGCCGAACGCCATGATCCCGTCCACCTCGTCCACGCCCGGGAGCGGGTCGCCGTCGCGCAGCCGGCGCTCGTCCAGCACCGCCCCGGCGGCCCGCATGGCGGTACCGGCGTGGCCGGTGAAGGCGTCCTCCAGGTTGTGCAGGCAGGCGATGACGGGGGCGGCCATGGATGCCGAGGGTACCGGGGTACGGTTCTCCACACCCACGTTCACAGGCACGCCGTATCAACCCGCCGGGGCCGGATTGGGAGTATCCCTCGCGTTCCCCCCACATATGAGGCGAGGCTCATGGACAGGGCCACAACGCCTCTCCGCTCCGGCCCCCGGTCTTGCTCTCTCTCCCCCCCGGCGGCCGCTCGGCCGGACGCAACGTGACCAAGGGGCGCCGTCGCGGAATCCCCCAAACCGCGGCGGCGCACCCCGCGTTCCCTATGCGGCCACCGCGGTCATCGGCGCGGCGCGACGGTACTCGTCGGCGGCCTCGCGCAGGCAGTCGAGCATCACGGCCAGCGGGCCGGTGGGATCGGGCGCGAAGACCGCGCCGATCCGGCGGTACGGCGGGCGGCCGCGCAGCGGGCGGACCGCGACGTCCTCGCGGCTGCTGGTGAGCGCCAGCCCCGGCACGAGCGCGACGCCCATCCCGCTCGCCACCAGCCCCTGGATCGCGAAGTAGTCCTCCGACGTGTAGGCCACGTCGGGCTCGAAGCCGGCTTCCTTGCAGGCCCGCAGGACGATGTTGGAGTCCGCGCAGGTGCCGCTGCAGCCCACGAGCATCCACTCCTCCTCCTTGAGCTCGGCGAGCGCGACCGCCCGCCGCGTCGCCAGCGGGTGCTCGGCCGGCAGCGCGGCGTACAGCATGTCGTCCATCAGGCGCTCGACGCCGAGGCCGTCGAGCACCGGGTCGGCCTCGAAGCCGCCCTCCTCGATGATCGCGACGTCGATGTCCCCGCGGCGCAGCGTGGGGACCGAGACCGGCGGGTCCATCAGCGCGAGGTCGACGTGCACGCCCGGTCGCAGCCGCCGGAAGGAGGACACCGCGCGCGGGACGATCGTGCCGGCGGCGCTGGCGAAGGCGCCGATCCGCAGGCGCCCGCGGGCGCTGGTGGCGATCTCGCCGAGCTCGGCCTGGGCGGCGGCGAGCTCGGCCAGGATGCGCTCGGTGTGGCGCACGAGCGCCTCGCCGGCGGGGGTGAGGCGGATGCCCTTCGGCTGGCGCTCGATCAGCTTCACGCCGGCCTGGGCTTCGAGACGCGCGATCTGCTGGGAGACCGCGGGCTGCGAGTAGGAAAGGGCTTCGGCGGCGGCGGAGAAGGAGCCGCGCAGCGCAACCTCGCGCAGCACCTTGAGCAGGCGGAGATCGTCCATAAGGCGACATTATCACATGAAGAAGCAACGATCATTTGCGCTTATTCAGCTTATCCGCCAGAGTGGTCCCAGTCGTCGCAAAGGAGCCCACCATGACCGCCCCCCTCGTCCTTCGTCCCGCCACCTCAGTCGACGCCGCCGGCCTCGAGCGCCTCGCGGCCCTCGACAGCGCCGCCCCGCTCACCGGCGACGTGCTGCTGGCCTACGCCGGCGGCGAGGTCCGCGCCGCGCTGTCGGTCGACAGCGGCCGCGCGGTCGCCGACCCGTTCTGGCCGAGCGCCGAATTGGTCGACCTCCTGCGCACGGCCGTCCGCACCCCGCGCCGGCGCTCGCGGCGGGGCCTCCGGCTCCGCCGTCCCGCACTGGCCTAGCCAAAACGCCGCGCCACCTCCCGGCGCGGCGGCTACGGTAGGCGCGTGAGCATCACGGAGGATGCCCCCGCGGCGCAGCGCCGATCCCTTCGTCTTCCCGGCACCGTCCGGAGGGCCTCGCCATGGTGGTGGCTGGTGGCCGGCTCTGCGGGGGTGCTCGCCGTCGTCGCGCTCGTGATGGGCGGCTGGTGGGCCGCTTCCAGCCACACGCGGATCGCCACCTACCGCGTCGTCGGCACGCTCACGACGATCGAGCTGGACCTCGACGCAGCGGCGCTCGATGTCGTCGGCGGCGGAGGCGGCGCGGTGGAGCTGCAGCGGACCGAGCGGTACGCGTTCGGCCGGCCGCCGGCCGAGGAGCGGGCCGTCGAGGGCGGCGTCCTGCGGATCGCCTCGCGCTGCCCCGACATCGCGCTCGGCACCTGCGAGGCGGCCTACCGGATCGTGGTGCCCGACAACGTGCAGATCAACGCGCGCACCACGAGCGGACCGGTGCGCATGGTGGGGGTCAACGCGTCCGCGAGCGTCGCCACCGGCTCCGGGCCGATCGCGGTCGACGCCTTCTGCGGCTTCGCGCTCAGCGCGACGACCGAGTCGGGCGACGTGCGCGCGCGCACCGACTGCTCGCCGGACCGCGTAGAGCTGCGATCGGGCAGGGGCGCGGTGCGCGCGCTCGTCCCCTCCGGTCGCTACCGGGTCGACGCCGAGAGCGCCGGCGGGTCTGCCCGCGTGCGCGGGCTGGTCGTCGCCGACGACGCCACGTTCCAGATCCAGGCGATCAGCGGCGGGGACGACGTCCTGGTGGAGGGCCGCGGATGACCGCCCTCCGCGCCGCCGTCCCCGGGCTCGAGCTCCCCCGCCACCTGCGCGCCGCCGGGCAGACCGTCCTGTACCTGCTGCTCGGTCTGGCGTGGGGCGTCGTCCACCTGCTGCTGGGAGCGGTCCTCGCGCTCGTCTGGGTCGTGCGGCCGCTGCGCGCCGGCGTGCGCGGCCTGGGCC
>JBOGYU010000548.1:0-3184 GCA_050696935.1 Solirubrobacteraceae bacterium
CCACCGGATTCGGGGTCGCCGCCACCCCTCCTTTCGCCTGCTCAGGCCGCCAAACCGCCGCCCCGACCGGCTCCCTCGCCGGCGATCACCCGCGCGCCGTCAGCCCGACAAATCCCGAAAGTCGAGTGACCCGTCCGCGCCGGAAAACTAATCGCGGCTGCCCCACCAGCGCCTGGTCGAGCGCTCGATCCCTGGGATCGAGAACGCCTCGCCAGAACAGCTCATCCGCGCCGATGGTGTCGGGGCTTGCCCATTGCGCGACAAGCGACAGCGCTCCCATGCCGTTCCTCTGCTAGACGACTGCGCTCCTTTGACGCCGCGGCGAGATTGCTCAGCGCGGGCTCGAAGCCGGCTCGACGAGATTGCAGCGGGCCTCCTCGTAGAGCGGCTCGGGAGCCATGTCGACCCCGTTCGGCCACGCGATCGTGCCCGCCTCGGGGTCGACGCGGACGAGGGCGAAGTACGCCGGGTCCTGTAACGGCTCGAACATGCGGCGCCATTCACGCCACGCGAAGTCGACATCCCCGATCGTCCCATCCGCGAATGTCAACCGGAGCCGGTGGTCACCAACCACCTCGACCGCTGTGATGTCCACGAGCTGCTCCACGGGAGATGATGCTAGGAGAGCGGGTCGATCGGCTCAAATGGTTCGTCGCGACGGGCCCGCTCCCAGTTCGCCATCAACTCGTCGCGAGGCAGCCGTCACGCTCGGCGCCGTGCTGCTCTGCGCCAGAAGCATGCATGCGCCGAGCCCCGGTACTCCTGGGCGCCGCCTCGCGCTGCTGGACGTTGCGGCGTCGGCCCGACGGTCTGGCGACGGGTCGGCGGGGAGATGAGGCCTCGAAACGAGGATGTCGCGACCCCGGAGGGCCCCGCAATCGACCAGGACACCTTCTCAACCGGGAGACGCGACTCGACTCGGCAGCGCCCGATCGCCGCCTCGGACAGCGGCTGCGGCCATCCGTCGCAAGCCTGCTGCACCGCGCAGTCCGAGCGGAGCGCCGGCGCGCCGGCGCGTGGCTGCTGGCGGGAGCCGTGACTGCCGCCGCGGCGCTGGCGCTGGCGTCTGCCGAAGGCGCGCTCCTCGCAGGGCTCATCGGCTTGGGGCTTGCCGTGTGGTCCGCGCGCCAGGTCATCGCCGTCCAGCTCGCCCGTCGGGACTTCCACAGCGCCGACACTCCCCCGCGCCGTGCCTATGTCGTGCTGCTGCACGACCCCAACCCGAGGGCGGTGCGGCCGCTGCTCGCTGTCTGGTCCGAACGGCCGCCGGCGGGCCAGCGGCTTCCGAAGCCGCAGGCGGTCTGGCGCTGCGAAGACGAGCTTGACGAACTCGAGTCATCTCAGGGATCGGTCGCACGAGGCGTGGCTGGACACGGGCCCGCGGTCATGGTCGAAGCCCCGGTGGGTGTGCGCCGACGCCGGCATCGCCGTGCCACATCGGCGGGCGTTGCTGGGGCGCTGGTATGTGAGCATGGTCTTGCGCTCGGAACGGCCCGGCGAGGCACGACGCCTCACGCTGGACGATCCGCACGCGGTGCCGAAGACCGCCGAAGAGCTGCCACTCGCGGCCAGCCTACTGGCTCCGTCGCAGGACGCATCGTCTTCCTCGCAGTCTTGACCGGCCTCGCGCTTGCACTGACGTAAGCACTGGGTCTGCGCTCGAGCAGTCGGCCTCATACCTCGCGGGCGAGGAGCGCACCGCCGCGCCGTCGCCGCGTTCGTCCCCGGCGGGCTGCGCGTAGCGCGCGCGCAAACCCGCGGCGCTCGCATGCTCGTCATCCGGCGCACGGCCGCCTCGTCCCAACTGAGGACATGACACGGCCCGCCCCAACCGGGACGGGCCGTGCCAAGCGATCAGATCGCGCATCAGCGGATCAGAAGACCAGGCAGTCGACGTACTCGAAGCTCTCCGCGGCGAACGAGAACGGCTGCACCGGCGGGTCCTGCTCGATGACGTACTGGCGGACCTTGCCCTGCGCGGCGGCGAACACGCCCTCCCAGTCGACGTCGCCCTGTCCGATGGTCGTCTGCCGCTGGGTCGGCGTGCCGGCGTCGACGACATCCTTGACGTGGAGCAGCTCGATGCGGTCACCGAACTGCTCCATCAGCTGCACGGCGTCCTCGCCGCCGATCGTCGCCCAGCCGACGTCGAGCTGGAAGGTCACGTAGCGCGGGTCGGTGTTCTCGACCAGGATCTGCCAGGCGCTCTTGAGCGTTCCGTCGCCCTGGGCGTCGACGTACCTCGTCGTGAACTCGCCGGCGTGGTTGTGCCCGAAGATCTTCCCGGTGCCGTTCTTCACGGAGCGCTCACCCAGCCGGTTCAGCGTCTCCGCAGTCGCCAGGACGTTCTCGTAGCTCCCGACGCCGGGCGCCGCGAATCCTCCGGAGCCGGTCCAGCGCTGGCCCAGCAGCTTCGCATCCGCCAGATTCGCGTCCCAGTCGGCCTCGTTCGTGGACATGTGACGCGAGGGCACCTTGAGGCCGTACTTCTCGACCAGCGCGTCGAACTCTTCGACGGTGAGCCCGTGGAAGCTGTACGGCTCGATGTTGCGGTAGCCGACCTCGCTGAGGAACGCAAGGACGTACTCCAGCCGTTCGGCGCGAGTTGCCTCCGGCCCCGGCGCGCCCGCCTGCCCGTCTTCTCCGCGCTCGGTGTATCGGTTGAACGTCCACAGCTGGATGGAGATCTTGTTGGCCGGGACGGTGCGCCCTGTGCTGCAGTTGGCCTGGTCGGCCTTCTCCGGCGATGCCTGCCCCTGTGCGGCGGCCCCTGACGAGCCGACCATCCCCACCAGCATCGCCAGGGTGGCGGCGAGCGCGAGCAGCATCGCCAGCCTCGTGGGTCTCGTCCGACTGCTGTTGGCCTTCATGCGAAGTCCTCCTCCTCGGATATGGGTCGTCTCTGCGGAGACAGCGCGCGGATGCAAAGCAGGACAACAGACCGACGGAACCGATCCGGGCGTCGACCCCCTTCCTACTTTCGTCGCGAACCCCCCCACTTTTGTCGCGAGCGCGGACAATCTTATAGTCGCGTCGGGTCCGGTTCAAGTGACATCAGAGGCCGAACATCAGAAATCCTCCCGTCGCGGCCGGAGGCCCGTCCGGTCCACCTGTCGCGGCGCAACCTCCGGCAGGCCTGCCGCTCGCGGATCGGGCGAGGGGCGCCGGCCGCGGAGCCGCGGCC
>JBOGYU010000549.1:0-3182 GCA_050696935.1 Solirubrobacteraceae bacterium
CGCCCGAGCCGCGGCCCCTCCCCCGTCGAGCCGACCGGGCAGACGCCGCTGACCCCGGCGGCGAGCACGCGCTCGAGGATCCGCTCGAGCCCGCGCTCGTCCAGCCGGCCCGCCGCGTCGAGCGGCGTGACCAGTGCCACCAGCATCCCGCTCACCATTCGGCCAGCCGCCCGTCGTCGTAGCGCCACACCGGGTCGGGCAGCTGCCACGGCTTGCGGGCGCCCTCCTCCACGGCCTCCGCCGAGACCTCGATGCCCAGGCCGGGGCCGGCCGGCACGGCGAAGAAGCCGTCGCGCGGCTCCAGCGGGCGCGGGTCGGCCAGGTAGTCGAACAGCTCGCCCCGCGGCAGGCCCTCGTAGCCCTGGTGGTAGTGCATCCCGACGCTCTGCTCCTGCACGATCACGTTGCCGCAGCAGGCGCCGACCTGGAGCGACGCGGCCAGCGAGATCGGGCCGTTCGGGCAGTGGGGCGCCACCGCCACGTCGTAGGCCTCGGCCATCCGGCAGATCTTCTCCAGCTCGAACAGGCCGGTCAGCGAGACGTCGGGCTGCAGGATGTCGACCACCCCCTGCTCGAGCAGGCGCTTGACCTCGAAGCGCGAGGTCAGCCGCTCGCCGGTGGCGATCGGCGTGCCGCCCGCGACGCGCGCCACGTGCGCCAGCACGTCGTCGCGCTCCGGCGGCCCGGCCTCCTCCACCCACATCAGCCGGTACGGCTCCAGCTCGCGCAGCAGCGTGCGCGCCATCGCGCGGTGCACGCGGCCGTGGAAGTCGAGCGCGATCCCCAGCGACGGCCCGAAGCGCTCGCGCAGGGAGGCGACGCGCGCGACCGCGGCGTCCACCGCCCCGTGGTGGTCGACGTGGTCGAGCACGGGCGTCGCGTTCATCTTCACCGCGGTGAAGCCCTGGTCGACGCGGACCTCCGCCTGGGCGACGACGTCCGCGGGCGCGTCGCCGCCGACCCACGCGTACGCCCGCGTGCGCTCGCGCACCGCCCCGCCGAGGAAGTCGTGCACCGCGAGCCCGTGGCGGCGGCCCTTGAGGTCCCACAGCGCGTGCTCGATCGCGGCCGCCGCCGTCGCGAGGATCGGGCCGCCGCGGAAGAAGGCGCCGGCGTGCATGCGCTGCCAGAGGTCCTCGATCCGCCCGGGGTCCTCGCCGTGGACGTTGGCCGCCAGGTCGGCCACGGCCCCCGCCACCGCCTCGGCGCGCTTGGGCACGATCGCCTCGCCCCACCCCTCCGCGCCGTCGTCCGCGCGCACGCGCACGAACATCCAGCGGGGCGGGACCCGGAAGGTCTCGACCGCGGCGATCCTCACTGGCGGTGCGCCGCGCCCGTCTGCGGGTCGAACAGGTGCACGTGCGCACCCTCCGCGGCGAGCGTGACGCGCTCGTTCACGCGCACGTGGTGGTCGCGCGAGACGCGGGCGGTGATCAGCTCGCCGCCGACGTCGACGAACACGTGCTGGTCGGAGCCGAGCGGCTCGACGACCGTGACGACCCCCTGGACGGTCGACCGGGCCTCGTCGGGAGCCACCAGCGTCAGCCGCTCGGGCCGGATCCCGACGATGACCTCGCCGGGAAGCGAGGCCGCGCGCTCGGCGGGCATCGCGATCCGGACGCCCTCCCGGCGCAGCTCCGGCGGCCCGCCGTTCCGGCTCACTTCGCAGGTCAGGAAGCCCATCGCCGGGGTGCCGATGAAGCCGGCCACGAAGCGGTTGACCGGGCGGTCGTAGAGCGCGTCCGGCGTACCCACCTGCTGGATCAGGCCCTCGTGCATGACCGCGACCCGGTCGCCCATCGTGAGCGCCTCCACCTGGTCGTGGGTCACGTACACCGCGGTGGCGGTCACGGACCGGTGGACACGCAGGATCTCGGCGCGCATCTGCACGCGCAGGTGGGCATCTAGGTTGGAGAGCGGCTCGTCGAGCAGGAACACCGCCGGGTCGCGCACGATCGCGCGGCCGAGCGCAACCCGCTGGCGCTGGCCGCCGGAGAGCTGCCGCGGCCGGCGCTCGAGGTACTCGGTCATCCCGAGCAGCTCCGCGGCCTCGCGGACGCGCCGGTCGATCTCCGGCTTCTCCACCTTCCGCCGCCGCAGGCCGAACGCCATGTTCTTGTACACGCTCATGTGCGGGTACAGGCCGTAGTTCTGGAACACCATCGCGATGTCGCGGTCGCCGACGTCGATGTCGTTGACCCGGGTCTCGCCGAAGTTCACGTCGCCGCGCGTGACGTGCTCGAGGCCGGCGATGATCCGCAGCAGCGTCGTCTTGCCGGACCCCGACGGGCCGACGAGCACGATGAACTCGTGGTCCTCGATGTCGAGGTTGCAGTCGAGCAGCACGGGCTCGCCCGGCGTGTACTCCTTCTCCACCCCTCGCAGGGACACGCTGGCCATCTACGAAATCCTCTCTTCGTTGCGGAAGCCGGTCTCGAACGGGTCGGGCAGCCGGCTGATGCTGCGCCCGCCGTCCACCCGCAGCACCTCGCCGGTGACGAACGACGCGCGGTCGGAGGCCAGGAAGGCCACCGCCTCGGCGACCTCCTCCGGGCGCCCCTCGCGGCCGAGCAGCGCCGGGCTGCCGGGGCGATCGTCCGGCAGCGCGGCGTCGAGCGTGGCGTGGAACGCGTCGGTCCCGATCACGCCCGGCGCGACGGCGTTGACGCGCACTCCTTGCGGCCCCAACTCCTTGGCAAGCGCTTTAGTGTATGTGAGCAGCCCGCCCTTTGCCGCGGAATAGGCTGCCGCGCCAGGACCGCCGCCGTTGCGCGCGGAAACGGAGGTCACATTGATGATGCAGCCGCTCTTACGCGCGACCATTTGCTCCCACACCGCCTTCACGCACAGGAAGGCGCTCTTCAGGTTGAGGTCGATCGTTTGGTCCCAAAACTCCTCCGTCATCTCACGAAGCGTTTGCCGCCCGATAATATCCCCAGCGTTGTTCACCAGGATGTCCAGCGGCCCCCAACGTTTCTCGACCGCGTCCACCATTTCCGCTACCGCGGATGCTGACGTAACATCGGCTTGTATTGCGAACGCTTCGCCCCCCGCGGCGCCGATGGCCTCCACGGCTTCGCGGGCTCCGGCCTGATTCCGGTTGTAGTTGATTGCCACGCGCGCCCCGGCGTTCGCCAGGGCTTCCGCCGTAGCCCGGCCAATACCGCTGGATGCGCCAGTGA
>JBOGYU010000550.1:0-3169 GCA_050696935.1 Solirubrobacteraceae bacterium
GCTGGGCGCCGACGCGGTCGTGGCCACCGGCGACTCGCGCGAAGCGCCCGCGCACGAGGCGCGATCGGCGCTCGCAGCTCGCCTCCGGGCCGCCTGCGGCGGCGACGGGCCGGACGTCGTCCTCCAATGCGCCGGCGGCGCGGCCCTGGACGAGCTGGCGATCGCGGCCGCAGGGCCGGGCGGTCGCGTGGTCCTGGTCGGCGCGTCGCAGGAGCGCTTCGCGGCACGCTCGGTCGACCTGATCTGGCGCGAGCTGAGCGTGATGGGCTCGCGCGGCTTCACCAGGCGCGACGTCGCCGAGGTGATCGAGCTCCACCTCGCGAGCGCGATCGCCGTCGACCACCTCGTCGATGCCGTCCGCCCGCTCGACGAGGGAAACGCCGCCTTCGAGGACCTCCGCGCCGGCCGCGTCCTGCGCAGCGTCCTGCGCCCGTAGCTCCGACGCTCGGGGCGACATCGGCCCGCGGCAGTCCTCTTGACAGATCCGGACGGCCCTGATAGCAATCGGTTCCGGAAACGGTTGTAGTCGCATTGTGCCTGTGGTCGGCAGGGGGATGAAGATGATTGGTGCACGCTCCGATTCGTCCTCGATGCGAGCGCGTCGGCTCTTCGGCCTGCTCGCGCTTGTCGGAGCGCTCGCGGTAGGTGCGGCTGCCCTGCCCGGCCCGGCCGCGGCGACGAGTGGACCGCCGACCCTCTCCGACGGCGAGAAGAAGGCGCTCATCCTCGATGTGCTGGAGCGCTTCGTCCCCCACGCGGAGGAGTACTGGCGCGACGAGAGCGATCCCGCGAAGCCGTGGAGCGGCTACTTCGCCGCTCCCGGGCCCGGCGTCACCCAGCCGCGCGGGGCCGGGAACATGGCGATCGCCTACACGACGCTGCTGCTCGCGCGTCCGGAGCAGCAGCGGTTCGCCGGCGTGCCCCGCGAGGTGATGCTCGAGCACGTGATCGAGACGATCCGCCACGAGGCCCACACGAACAGGCTGGCCGGCGGATCGTGGGGCGGCGGCACCTGGCAGGCGGCGCTCGAGACCTACGGCTGGGCGTTCGCGGCGCACCTGCTCTGGGACCGGCTCGACGCCGACACCCGCCAGGTGGTCGAGCAGATCGTGACGGGCGAGGCCGACATCCTGCTCACCAAGCCGCCGGCGACGGCGACGGCCGGCAACACCGGCGCGGAGGACAACGCGTGGAACGCGCCGCTGCCCGCGCTCGCCGCGGTGATGTTCCCCGACCATCCCAATCGCGCGGCCTGGGAGGAGCGCACCAAGCTGCTCGCGATCAACTCCTCCAGCCGGGCGGCCGACGAGGGCTCCACCGAGGTTGTCGACGGCCGGCCGGTCTCCGACTGGGTCGAGACCGTGAACCTGTTCGACGACTTCACGCTCGAGAACCACGGCTTCTTCAACCCGATCTACCTCCAGGTCACGCACCTGCTCGTCAACGACGCGGCGGTGATCTACGGCCGGGCCGGACGCCCGCTCCCCAAGGCGCTCGGCTTCCGCTTCCCCGAGGTGTGGGGCGACGTCCTCGGACCGCTCGCCGCCGACGACGGCGACCTCGTGATGCCGGCCGGCCAGGACTGGACCAGCAAGGACTACCAGCACCTCGGTTACCTGACGACGCTCGCCACCAGGCTCGGCCGCGCCGACGCGTCCGTCGCCGAGTCGCGCGCGCTCGAGCTCGTGGCGCGGCGGCAGGCGACCCACGACGACGGCTCGATCCTCGGCCAGCCCCAGCTGGGCTACGAGAGCCACCTGATCAAGCGGCTCACATTCGCCTACTGGACCCACGAGCTGTTCGGCCCCTCGCCGCAGCCGACCGCGGACGAGTACGAGCAGGCCCGCGAGGAGACCGGCGGGGTGAGGCAGTTCCCCGACGCCGAGGTGGTCATCGGACGGCAGCGCGATGCGCTCGTGACGATGTCCTGGGACGACGCCCGCCCGATGGGCCTCGTCGTCCCGGCGGCCACCGGCCACGCCGACGACCCGATCTTCTCGGCGTACACGCCCGGGAGCGCGATCGGCTCCGCCTCCGGGGCGGTCGGCGACTACTCCTGCGACTGCCGCGAGGACCGCTTCTCGACCGCCGGATCGATTGGCTCGCGCCGCTTCTCGATGACCGTGTTCCCGGACGGGATGACGATGCTGCTGGACCGCGGCGAGGGAAGGACGTTCAGCTTCTCCTTCGAGCTGATCCCGGGACTGACCGGGCCGCGACCGGTCCTCTCCGCCGGCGGCACGGGGACCGGCGAGCTCGACGGCAGCTGGGCCAACGTCGCCGACCGCTTCGGCCTCGCGGTCGCCGGCGGCGACGGTCTCAGGGCACAGGAAACCTGGAGCGGCAACCCGCACCTGCGGCTGGATGGCTCGCGCGGGCCGACGAACTACGCGCTGAACGCGCCGATCACCTCCTCGAGCAACCAGCCCCCATACCCGCCGCAGCGCGCAAACGACGGCAATGTCGCGACGTTCTGGGTCAGCCAGAACCCGGCGACGCCCACCGCGCCGCAGTGGCTGGAGGTCGACCTCGGCAGGCAACGCGAGGTGTCACACCTCGAGATGACTCCACGGCCGGATCGCTTCGGTCCACGGAACATCGTCTGGCAGGTCCCCGACGGGGATGGCGGCTGGCGCGATGTGGCGACGGCGGTCGCGGAGCGCTCCGGCCCGACGAGCGTGACGATCGACGCCGTGAGGACCCGCCGGGTCCGTCTGCTGGCGACGTCCGGGTACGACCCCCGCAACGTGCAGGTGGCCGAGCTCGTGGTCGGCAGCACCGGGACGACGGGCATCGGCAACCGCGGCGCCGCCGTCTACCCGCTGCTCGACGCCGCCGAGACCGAGCGGCTGAGCTCCGACCTGCGCCAGCCCTCCGTCCCGGACGGCTGGTCGGCGCTGGTCGCCCGGGCGCCGGACGCAACCGGCCGGCTGGCGATCGCCCGCTGGTCCGGCCCCGAGCGCGCGACGCTCGAGCTCGGCACGGAGCGGGGCGCCCCGCTCATCACGCGCGAGGCGACGGTCGAGGGCGACCGGGGCGTCGCCGGCTTCGAGCTCGACGCTCCCGAGTCGCAGGGCGAGACGGTGCGATTCTTCGTCCGCTCCGACGCTCCGATCGCAACCCGCGCCACATCCGGGCACCACGCCGTGCTCACTAACAACGGCTCTCG
>JBOGYU010000551.1:0-3146 GCA_050696935.1 Solirubrobacteraceae bacterium
GTGCGGGAGATCGGCGGGCCGGTGCGCGCGATCGTCGGGCCCGAGACGGCCGGCATCGTGCCGCCGGACGACCGCCTGCCATTGCCCGGCGCCGGCGGGCTCCAACCCACGCTCGCGCGCCTGCTCGGCGGCGCGGTGGCGCTCCAGCACCTCACGCTCGCGCTCGTACGCGCGCGCGGGGTGAACCCGGACCTGATCCGGCGCGAGCAGGAGCCGTACCGGCGGGCCGGGGAGGCCGCGGAGGGCGACTGGTAGCTACGCGGCCGCCGCGAGCGGCGGCGACTGCGCGGCCGGCGCCGGGAAGGCGAACTCCGGCGGCGCGATCTCGAGGTAGTGCCCGAACGCCCAGTGGGAGACCGCGCGGCGGCCGAACAGGCGCACGAGCGCGTCCATCGGCCGCCCGTGCAGGCGCCGGACCGACTGCTGGGCGCCGTACATGCACGCGAACCGCCAGGCGTGGCCGGCGGAGAAGTCGTGGTACCGGCGCAGCGCCTGCGACGGCTTCTGGCGCCCGTCCAGCACCGCTCGCAGCTCGCGCCCGCACGCGATCCCGAAGTACAGCGCGGTGCGGATCCCCTCCGCGGTGAGCGGCAGGCAGTGGCCGGCCGAGTCGCCGGCGAAGAACACGCCGTCCTCGGTCGCCGGCCGCAGCCGGTGCGGGATCCAGTTGCCCTGGAACCGCACGGCGTCCGCCTCCACGTCCGAGGCCAGGGCGAGCGTCGGCTGCTTGACGTGGATCTCGGGGTCGAACGAGCCGACGCCGATCCGCAGCTCGTCGCGCGCCGGGAACGACCAGCCGTAGCCGGGGGAGACGTAGCGCGGCTCGAGCCACAGCTCCAGATCCTCGCCGCGGCCGTCCGGGTGGACCTCCAGCCCGCGCGAGAGCGGCGCGTCCGGCGGCTGGACGTTGGCGCCCGACCCGAGCACCCGCCGCCAGCCGAGCGCGTCGACGATCAGCGGGGCGCTCACGTCCCCGCGGTCCGTGTGGACCAGGTTGCCGGTGCGGCCGTCGACCTTGGCGGTCTCGAACTCCGCCTCGCACTGCTCCCACAGCAGCCGGCACAGGGTGCGGTAGTCGAAGGTCGAGAACGTCCACGGCAGCGACCAGCGCGCGGTCCGCCGCGGGGTGTGCACGAGCAGCGACCCGAAGGTCTGCCGGATCGAGCCCTCGAGCCCCAGGTTGAGCAGCCATCGGGTGGGGGCAGCGCACGCGGAGGTCTGCCGCTCGCCGATCTCGTAGCGGTCGAGCACGAGCACCTCCGCGCCGGCCGCGCGCAGCTCGCGCGCCACGGCCAGCCCGGCGAACGAGGCGCCGCAGATCAGGACGTCGGCGGATGCGCCTGGAGCGAAGCTCGTCCGCTCGGCGCCGCGCTTTGTGGCACGCACGGGCATCAGTGGTTCCGACCGTGGGCACGTGCGTCGTCCAGGTGGTCGCCGGCGCCGGCTGGCAAGGACGCAGGATCCGGCAATGCTGGTTGCATTGCCGGACTCCGAGGACGCCGCCAGGCGGTGATCGGCGGCCGCCTGGCGGCGTGCGTGTCTGCGGTCGGGACCACTTGCTGGGTCGCTACAGTATCTGGCCGCTCATGGAAGCCACTATGACCCCTCCCACCGACACCGACGCCAAGGTCGTCGAGGGCTCCGACGGGATGCTCCTCGAGGTCGACGGCCGCATCGTCCCGAACTATGACGCCACCATCGTCCCCTTCGAGGAGGGCGACGTCGTCACCGGCCGGGTGGTGCGGATCGACAGGGACGAGGTCCTGGTCGACATCGGCTACAAGAGCGAGGGCGTCATCCCCTCCGGCGAGCTGTCGATCCGCAAGTCGGTCGACACGTCGGAGGAGGTCGAGATCGGCGAGGAGGTCGACGCGCTGGTCCTCACCAAGGAGGACCAGGACGGCCGGCTCATCCTGTCCAAGAAGCGCGCCCGCTTCGAGCGCGCCTGGCGCCGGATCGAGGCCGCCGCCGAGTCCGGCGAGCCGGTGATCGGCGCCGTGATCGAGGTCGTCAAGGGCGGCCTGATCATCGACCTCGGGGTGCGCGGCTTCCTGCCCGCCTCGCTGGTCGACATCCGGCGCGTGCCGAACCTCGACGAGTACCTGGGCCAGAACATCCAGTGCAAGGTGATCGAGCTCAACCGCTCGCGCAACAACGTGGTGCTCTCGCGCCGCGCGGTGCTCGAGGAGGAGCGCAAGGAGCAGCGCCAGGCCATCCTGGAGCGGCTGCAGCCGGGCCTGATCATCGAGGGCCAGATCTCCAACATCGTCGACTTCGGCGCGTTCGTCGACCTCGACGGGATCGACGGCCTGATCCACATCTCCGAGCTCTCCTGGTCGCACGTCAACCACCCGAGCGAGATCCTCTCGATCGGCGACACCGTGCAGGTCAAGGTGCTCGACATCGACCGCGACCGCCAGCGCATCTCCCTGGGCCTCAAGCAGACCCAGGAGGACCCGTGGCAGCGCGTGGTCGACACCTACAACGTGGGCGACGAGCTCGAGGGCGCGGTCACCAAGGTCGTGGCGTTCGGCGCGTTCGTGGAGATCATGGAGGGGGTCGAGGGCCTCGTCCACATCTCCGAGCTCGCCCAGCAGCACGTGGAGAACCCGCGCGAGATCGTCCATCCGGGCGACGAGGTGAAGGTCAAGATCCTGGAGATCGACTCCGAGCGCCGCCGGCTCTCGCTGTCGATCAAGCGCGTCGAGGGCCAGGTGCTGCCGCGCCGCTCCGCCGCCGACGCCGGCGACCTCGAGAACGTGCCCGAGCTGGGGCTGTCCGAGGACGTGTTCGCGGCGCAGCCCGAGGCGGAGGGCGACGAGGCTCCGGTGGCCGAGGCGCCGGCCGAGCCTGAGGCCGAGGCGCCCGCCGAGCCCGAGGCCGAGGCGGAGGCGCCGGCGGAGCCCGAGGCCGAGGCGCCCGCCGAGCCCGAGGCGCCCGCCGAGCCCGAGGAGCCCGAGCAGACCTGAGCCCGCCGCCGTTCGTCGGGCTGACCGGCGGCATCGGCGCCGGCAAGTCGGAGGCCCTGGCCGCGCTCGCGCGCCTGGGGGCCGCGACCCTCTCGGCCGACGCGGTCGTGCACGCGCTCTACGAGGACCGGGAGGTGCGCGCGGCCGTGGTCGCGCGCTGGGGCGACGAGGTCGCCC
>JBOGYU010000552.1:0-3137 GCA_050696935.1 Solirubrobacteraceae bacterium
CGCCGAGCGCCGCGCCCGCGGCGACGCGCTGCTCGAGCGCGTCGGGCTCGCCGACGCGGCCGGCCGCAAGGTCGGCGGCTACTCCGGCGGCATGAAGCGCAGGCTCGACCTCGCGCTGGCGCTGGTGCACCACCCCCGGATCCTCTTCCTCGACGAGCCCACCACCGGCCTGGACCCCCAGAGCCGCGCGGACCTGTGGGAGGAGGTCGCGCGGCTGGCGCGCGAGGACGGTGTGACGGTGTTCCTCACCACGCAGTACCTCGAGGAGGCCGACGTGCTGGCGGACCGGATCGCGATCATCGACCGCGGGCGGATCGTCGCCCGCGGGACGCCGGCGGCGCTGAAGTCGCAGATCGGCCGGCCCTCGCTGGAGGTGCTCCCGGCCGAGCGCGAGGAGCGCGACGCCGTGGCCGGCGTGCTCGCCCGCTTCGGCGCGCCCGTGAAGGCGCCGCCGGGCGCCGCGGCGATCCGGCTGCGCGACGGTGCCGACGAGCTGGCCGAGATCGTCCGGGCGCTCGACGCCGAGGACCTGGCGGTGGCCGACTTCCGGCTGCACGCCCCGACGCTCGACGACGTGTTCCTCGCCCGTACGGGCCGCATGCTCGACACCGCCGAGGAGGAGCCCGAGCGCGAGGCGGTCGCCGCGTGATCGAGCAGGTGCGAGAGATCGCGCGGCGCTCGCTGCTGCAGACGCTGCGCCAGCCGGCGCTCGTCATCCCGCCGATCGCGTTCCCGCTGGTACTTGTGGCGGTGAACGTGGGCGGCCTGGAGGCGGCGACTGCGCTGCCGGGCTTCCCCGCCGACTCCTACCTCGACTTCGCGATCGCCGTGCCGTTCGTCCAGGGCGCCCTGTTCGCGATGATCAACGCGGGCTCGGCGCTGGCGCGCGACGTCGAGACCGGCTTCCTGAAGCGGCTGGCGATGACGCCGATGCAGCGGACCGCGCTGCTGGTCGGCAACCTCGCCGGCGTGATGGCCGTCGCGCTGCTGTCGGCGCTGGTCTTCCTGGCGGCCGGCTTCGCGGCCGGCATGGACTTCCCGGCCGGTCCGGCCGCCCTGCTCCCGCTGCTCGCCCTGGCGCTGCTGATCGCGCTGGCGTTCGCCTCGCTCGGCGCGCTCGTGGGGCTGCGCTCCGGCTCGGGCGAGGCGGTGCAGGGGTTCTTCCCGCTGTTCTTCGTCCTGCTCTTCCTGTCCTCGATGAGCCTGCCGCGGCCGCTGATCGAGCAGGACTGGTTCCGCACGATCGCTACCTACAACCCCGTCTCGTACCTGATCGAGGGAGTCCGCTCGTTCTTCGTCACCGGCTGGGACGGCGAGGCGCTCGCGCTCGGGTTCGGCTTCGCGGCGGTGATCGCCGTGGCCGGGGTGACGGGCGCGGCGATGGCCCTGCGCACGAGGCTGGTGAGGACGTGAGGCGGTTCGCGCAGGTGGCGGGCGCCGTCGCGTGGCGCTCGATCCACAACTTCACGACCAACCCGGCGTTCCTGCTGCCGTCGCTGATCTTCCCGCTGTTCTTCTTCACGGCCTTCGCGGGCGGCCTGTCGAACGTGGCCAACGTGCCGGGGTTCGAGTTCGGGTCCGGCTACACCGCGTTCCAGTTCGTGTTCGTGCTGCTCCAGGCCTCGGCCTTCGGCGGCGTGTTCACGGGCTTCGGGATCGCGAGCGACTACGAGCGCGGCTTCGCCCGCCGGCTGATGCTGGCGGCGCCCAGCCGCCTGGCCATCCTGGCCGGCTACGCGCTGGTCGCGCTGACGCGGGCGACCTTCGTCGGCGCCCTGCTGTTCGCCGTCGCGCTGCTCACCGGCATGCAGGTCGGCGGCGGCGGGGTGGACGTGCTGGGGCTGATCGGGCTCGCCTACCTGGTCGCGCTCGCCGCGGCGCTGTTCGCCGCCGGCGTGGCGCTGCGGATGCGCACGATCCAGGCCGGCCCGGCGATGCAGATGCCCGTCTTCATCGTGCTCTTCCTCGCCCCGGTCTACGTGCCGCTGAACCTGCTCTCGGGCTGGGTCGCCGCCGTGGCCGAGGTCAACCCGTTCACGCCGCTGGTGGAGGCGGGCCGCGACCTCGTCTCCGGCGGCCCCGTGGACGCGTTCGCGGCCTACGGGATCGCGCTCGCGCTCGTGCTCGCGTTCGCCGCCTGGGGCGTGCGCGGCATGCGACGGGCGGAGGCGGCGGGCTAGTACACCGGTACTAGACTCCGCCGCCTCACCGAATCCGAGGGAGGGGATCGGATGATCAGGGGCGCGCTGGCGCTCGTCGCCGGGCTGATGCTGACATTCGCCGCGCCCGCGGTCGCGCAGGAGACCGCGTGCGATCCGTGGAGCGCGAGCTTCCGCGGCGAGGTGCCGACGTCCGAGCGGGTGATCGGGATCGAGCTCGGGGAGCGCGACGTGACCACCGCGGAGTCCGACTCCTACCTGCTCGCGGTCGACCGCGCGAGCCCGCGCGTGACCTCCGGCGTGCTCGCCACCTCGGTCCAGGGCCGGCCGCTGCGCTACGCGATCGTGGGCAAGCCGAGCACCGTCACCGCCAAGGGGCTCGAGCGCGTCCGCAACCCCGACTTCCCGGAGACCCGTACGGCTACGACGACCTGGGCGAGGACGGCCGGCAGGCGCTCGTGGACTGGGTGAACGAGGGCGGCCGCTACGCCAGCTGGAACGACGGCGCGGTGCTCGCCGCCGCGCTCGGCATCTCCTCGGCGCAGTTCACCACCGCCGACTCGGAGGGCTTCTCCACGCCGGGGAGCCTGTTCCGGATCGCGTCCGAGGAGGGCAGCCCCCTGGCCGAGGGCGTCGGCGCGTTCGCGTGGACGATGCACCTCGGCGGCTACGTGATGCGCTCGAGCGACGAGTCGAAGGTCGCGCTGCGCTACCCGCCCGCCGGCTCGGAGGACTTCTACATGTCCGGCGAGGCGGACGGCGAGGACGCGCTGGGCGGCACCGCGGCGGTGATCGACGAGCGCGTGGGCGACGGCCGCACGGTGTCGTTCGGCTTCGAGCCGAACTTCCGCGCGTTCACCGACGGCACGCAGCGGATCCTGCACAACGCCGTGTTCGGCGCCGATCCGGAGCCGGCCGCGGTGGCGCGGGTCGCCGCCCGCGGCCGGGCGCAGCAGGCGGTGGAGCGCCTCGCGGTCG
>JBOGYU010000553.1:0-3135 GCA_050696935.1 Solirubrobacteraceae bacterium
CTGCCCGAGGGCCGCGGCCGCGTCGAGCTGCGCGGGGTCTCGTTCTCCTACGGGAGCGCGACCCCGGCGCTGCGCGACGTGAACCTGGTGGTCGAGGCCGGCACGACCGTGGCGCTGGTCGGCGCCACGGGCTCGGGCAAGACGACGCTCGTCCAGCTGCTCGGCCGGCTCTACGACGTCACGGCGGGCGCCGTGCTGGTCGACGGCGCGGACGTGCGCTCGGTGGACCTGCCGTCGCTGCGGCGGGCGATCGCCGTCGTCGACGACGACCCGTTCCTGTTCTCGGCCTCCGTGCACGAGAACATCGCCTACGGGCGGCCGGACGCCTCGCGCGCGGAGGTCGAGCTGGCCGCCGAGCGCGCGCGGGCGGCGGAGTTCGTCGCGGCGCTGCCGGACGGCTACGACACGCGCGTCGGCGAGCGCGGGCTCACGCTCTCGGGCGGCCAGCGCCAGCGGCTCGCGATCGCGCGCGCCCTGCTCGCCGACCCGCGGATCCTCGTGCTGGACGACGCGACGAGCTCGGTCGACGCGACGACCGAGCAGGCGATCAAGGCGGCGCTGCGCGAGGTGATGGCGGGGCGCACGACGTTCGTGATCGCCCACCGGCTCTCGACGATCGCGCTGGCCGACGACATCGTGGTGCTCGAGGGCGGCCGCGTGGCGGCGCGCGGCTCGCACGGCGAGCTGCTCGAGCGCAGCGAGCTGTACGCGGAGATCGCCGAGAAGGGGCTGCCGGACCAGGTATTCCTGACGCGCAAGCCGCGCGAGGCAGCGGTGGGACTATGAGGGGACCGGCTCGACACGAAACGCCGATCCTGGCATGCGCATGCGGAGCCTGGGGGCTATGACGACCGACGGCCGCCCGGAGGCGCTCTCCCGGCGCGCGGAGATCGTCGCCCGCTGGCGCGCGACCGGCGGGCGCGGGCGCAAGCTGCGCGGGCTGCTCGTGCTGCTGCGGCCGTACCGCGGCCGGACCGCGCTGATGTTCCTCGCGCTGCTGCTCGGCACCGGCGCGGCGCTGGCGCCGCCCCCGCTGGCCAAGCTGGCGATCGACGAGGGGATCGTCCCGGGCGACCTGTCCACGCTCACGCTCGTCGTCGCCGGCTTCCTCGCCAGCGCGCTGCTCTACTGGGGCGCGACCTACGTCCAGACCTACCTCGTCGGCTGGGTCGGCCAGCGCGTGCTCCAGGACCTGCGGATCCAGCTCTTCGCGCACCTGCAGACGCAGTCGGTCGGCTTCTACTCGCGCCGCCAGGCGGGCGTGATCATCTCGCGGCTGACCAACGACGTGCAGGCGCTCGACCAGCTCGTCTCGGACGGAGTGGTGACGCTGTTCGGCTCCACGCTCACGCTGGTGGGCACCGCGGTGATCCTGCTCGTCCTCGACGTCGAGCTCGCGCTGCTGACCTTCCTCGTATTCCCGCTGCTGGCGCTGGGGTCGCTGGCCTTCCGGATCGTGTCGGCCAACGCCTACCGGCTCACGCGCGAGAAGGTGGCGGCGATCACCGCGTACCTCCAGGAGAGCCTCTCGGGCATCCGTGTGGTGCGCACGTTCGCGCAGGAGGAGCGCCACCTGAAGCGGTTCGGCGAGCTCAACGACGAGAACCGCGACGCGAACATGAAGACCGTCTACCTCAACGCCGCCTACTTCCCGGCGGTCGAGCTGCTGTCCGCCGTCGCGACCGCCGGGATCCTGCTCTACGGCGGGCTCCAGGCGATCGACGGCGACGTGACGGTCGGCGTGCTCGTCGCCTTCGTCGCGGCCCTGAGCAACTTCTTCGACCCGATCCAGTCGCTCTCCCAGCTCTACACGACCTACCAGGCCGGGATGGCGGCGCTGGACAAGATCTTCGAGCTGCTCGACACCGAGCCCGAGCTGCGCGACCGCCCGGGCGCGATCCGGCTGGAGCGCATCCGGGGCGAGATCGAGTTCGACGACGTGACGTTCTCCTACGGCTCCGGCGACGCCCTGTGCCGCGTCACGCTGCACGTCCCGCCGGGCCAGACCGTCGCGCTGGTGGGCGCCACCGGCGCCGGCAAGTCGACGTTCGCCAAGCTCGTGGCGCGGTTCTACGACCCGACCGACGGCCGCGTGCTGGTGGACGGCCACGACCTGCGCGACGTCGCGGCCCGCTCGCTGCGCTCGCAGATGGGGATCGTGCCGCAGGAGGCGTTCCTGTTCAGCGGCACGATCGGCGACAACATCGCCTTCGGCAGGCCGGACGCCACGGCGGAGGAGGTCGAGGCCGCCGCGCGGGCCGTCCACGCGCACGACTTCGTCGCCGCGCTCGAGCACGGGTACGACACGCAGATCGGCGAGCGCGGCATCCAGCTCTCGGCCGGCCAGCGCCAGCTCGTGGCGTTCGCCCGGGCGCTGATCGCCGACCCGCGGATCCTCGTGCTCGACGAGGCGACGGCGAACGTCGACATCCACACCGAGGGCCGGATCGAGGCGGGCCTGCGGCGCCTGCTCGCCGGCCGCACCGCGATCGTCATCGCCCACCGGCTGTCCACGATCCGCACGGCCGGCCGGATCGTCGTGCTCGACCACGGGCGCGTGACCGAGCAGGGGACGCACGAGGAGCTGCTGGCGGCGGAGGGCGCGTACTGGCGCCTGTACCGCGACTGGGCCGAGCAGGCGGCGGCGGCTTAGAGGGGGAAGCTGCCGTCCGGCGGGACGACCCTCCGCCGGGTGTCGAGCATGCCGCACACGTCGACATGGGTTGACATGACTGTAAAGGCGCTCTAGCCTCTGGGTTGACGGACCTGTCAACCCAGACCGCGGAGCGCCCATGAACCCGATCGAGACTCCCCAATCCCGGCGCCGGCCGTGGTCGGTGCTCGTCCTCGTCTGCGTCGCGCAGTTCATGGTCATCCTCGACATCACGGTCGTGAACGTCGCGCTGCCCTCGATCGGCGCGGCGCTCGACTTCGCGCCGGGCGACCTCCAGTGGGTCGTCACGGCGTACGTCCTGTTCACCGGCGGACTGCTCCTGCTCGGCGGGAGGACCGCGGACCTGCTCGGCCGCCGGCCGGTGTTCCTGGCCGGCCTGCTGATCTTCACCGCGGCGTCGCTGGCCAGCGGCCTGGCGCCGTCGTCCGGCGCGCTGGTCGCCGCGCGCGCCGCGCAGGGCC
>JBOGYU010000554.1:0-3131 GCA_050696935.1 Solirubrobacteraceae bacterium
GTCGTCCGGCTGCGGCTGCGCCGAGCCGCCGCCCGGCGGCTCACGCGGCGCGGCGCGCTCGTCGTGCGCATCAGAGCCAGGGCCGCCCCGGGCGGTCCCGTCCTCGCAAGCCGGCGGCTCGTCCTGCGCCGGAGCGCCTGACATCGACCTCTCCTGACGGCCGCTACCGCGCCTCGCCCGGCGGGTAGGACGAATGGGGCGGCGGGCCATCCGGCGGACGTTCTGGACGGCGGTGGACCGCCGCACCTGGCGTGCGTCGCCATGCTCGGCGACCGTTTCGGTCGGCCGCCCCGGGTAAGCTGGCGGCGTGCCAGGGAGGCTCCTGCAGGGCGGGAGCGGCCGGGGCGCCGAACCGGAATGAGTCGGATGCCGTCGCTGTCGGCCCGAGATGGGCGCCAGGGGCGGTGGACCTCACACAGGAGGATTCTCAGTGCCAACCGACCCGGGCTCGCCGCCAGGTGACCGACTCGCAGGCGGCCAGTTGAGCGCCGCGATCTGCAACGCGCTGGTGCGCATCCAGCGCGAGTACCTCGGTCGCGGGCCGACGAAGGCTCGCGCGCTGCTTCGCGACGACACGATCCTGGTCCTCATGCAGGACACGCTGACCAAGGCCGAGCGCAGCCTGGTGGCGGACGGCAGGAACGAGGACGTTCAGGATACGCGCCGCACCTTCCAGCGCACGATGCGGACCGACATCGTCGCGGCCGTCGAGGAGCTCACCGGCCGCCGGGTCGTCGCGTTCATGAGCGACACCCACATCGACCCCGACATCGCCTGCGAGGTGATCCTCCTCGAGCCGCATCCCACGGATGGCGATCGGCTCGATGAAGCGGCGGAGTTGTAAGGAGGGATACGATGCCCTCGGCGGCCGGCGAGCGCCCCGGCGAGCGCCGCCGTCGAGCACGACCCGAGGCGCACCGCATCCGATCCACGGTGGTCGGGAGCGGCCGGACGGGCCCGTCGTACGTCGAAGGGAGTCCGCATGGCCACCGCAGCGGGGCGTTTCCACGAGCCCGGACGGACTTCCCGATGACCTCCGGTGACGCGCGCGACATCCCGCGTCCGTTCCGGACGGAGCTCGAGCCCCATCAGGAGACCATCCTGGTCGTCGCCGAGGGAGAGCTCGACATGGCGAGCTCCGGCAAGCTCGGCGGTGAGCTGCGCGAGCTGCTTGGCGCGGGCTTCGCGCGGATCGTCCTCGACCTGCGAGGCGTCTCGTTCCTCGACTCGTCGGGGTTGAAGACGATCCTCGACGCCCATGCCGCCAGCCGCACCGCGAGCGTCGAGTTCGCGGTGATCCAGGGCCCCGCGC
This sequence comes from Solirubrobacteraceae bacterium, assembly GCA_050696935.1. Classification (GTDB taxonomy): domain Bacteria; phylum Actinomycetota; class Thermoleophilia; order Solirubrobacterales; family Solirubrobacteraceae; genus DASSUW01. The sequence continues at coordinate 1,313 of JBOGYU010000554.1, forward strand.
CCGTCCGCCGGATCTTCGAGCTCACCGGCACCGAGGTGGCGCTGCAGTTCGTGGCCCCGAGCGCGATCGACGGGATCGGCGGCCGGCCGCGGTGAGCTCCCGGCTCGTCAGCCCCGAGCTGCTCGGTGCCGGCGACCTGATCCGTCCCTGGCACCTCGTGCCGATGCGCCGCCGCCTGATGGCTCCCGAGCCGGTCGCTCGAGGAGCCGTCAGGATCTGAGGGCGGGTGGTCGCGCGGCGCGGCTACCTCACGCGTCCGGCTCGTCCTCCTGCTCGGCAGCCGTTGCGGAGACGCACTTGCCGAAGGCATTGCGCTTGTTGCCGTTGGTCCCGTACTTGTCGGCGAACGCGTCCTCACCCATCTCGTCGCGCTCGGCGGCGCAGGCCTTGGCCGCGTTGTGCGTGGCGGCCACCTCCTGCTCGTCGTCCTGCTCCTCCTCGGCGCGCTCCTCCTTGACCTTCCCGGAGACGCACTTCCCGAAGGCGTTCCGCTTGTTCCTGTTGGTGCCGTACTGCTCCCGGAAGGCGTCGACGCCCATCGCCTCGCGCTCGGCCCGACACTCGCCGGCGGCGTTCGAGCGGGCCTCCTTGCGCTCGGCCTTGCGCTCGCGGGCGCCCGCCGACACGCACTTGCCGAAGTTGCCGTACTTCGCCTTGAACGCCTCGCGAGTGGCGTCGTCGGTCCCGCGCTCGGCCCTGCACTCCTTGGCGGCGCTGCGCTTGTCGGCCTTGCTGGGCGGCTGGGCGGCCGCCGAGGCGGGAAGCGCGACGGCGGCGAGGAGTCCCATCGCGAGCATCGCCTTTCCGAGCATCATGTGTCCCTTCCTGTCGGTCATCACCGGTCTGTTCTTATCGGTCATCACCGGTTCGAACGCGAGTGCGGCCGAAAGGTTGAGGGGTTCTCGTCAACCTCTTCGCCGTCGCCGCGTTTGCAACGGTGATGGCTACCATCGGTCAGGCCTCGACGTCCAAGGGGGCGGGTAGGAGCTACTCGGCGTGCGCACGATCCCAATTCCCGCGCGGGCGCTCCGCGCCCCGATCGAGTCCAAGCGGCTGCTGGCCCTCGTCCCGGACGAGCGGCTCGTCGCCCGCGTCCGCCGTGGGAGCGACGCCGCGTTCGAGGTCGCGTTCGAGCGCCACGGGCCCGGGATCCTCTCGTTCTGCCGGCACATGCTCGGCGACCGCGGCGAGGCCGAGGACGCCGTCCAGCACACCTTCGCCGCCGCCTACCGCGCGCTCCACCGCGACGAGCGCGAGATCTCGCTCAAGTCGTGGCTGTACGCGATCGCGCGCAACCGCTGCGTGTCGGTGCTGCGCGCGCGGCGCGACGAGGTCGGCGGGGAGTGGGACGGCGCCACGGACGGCCTCGCGGAGCAGGTGGAGAAGCGCGCCGAGCTGCGTGAGCTGCTGCGTGACCTGCACGAGCTGCCCGAGGAGCAGCGGGCGGCGCTCCTGCTGGCCGAGGTCGGCGACCTCTCCCATGCCGCGGTGGCGGGCGTCCTCGGGTGCGAGGTGCAGCGCGTGAAGTCGCTCATCTTCCAGGCGCGCAGCGGGCTGATCCAGCGGCGGGAGGCGCGTGAGGCGCCCTGCGCCGAGATCCGCGAGCAGCTCGCCAGCCTCCGCGGAGGCGCGCTGCGGCGCAACGAGCTGCGCCACCATCTCAAGGACTGCCCGGGCTGCACGGCCTTCCGGGAGCAGGTCCTGCGTCAGCGCGGCATGCTCGCCGCGGCGCTGCCGGTGCTCCCGAGCGTGAACCTGAAGTCGGCCGTGCTCGCGGCCGCCGGGATCGGCGGCGGCTCGGCGGCCGGAGGGGGAGCGG
>JBOGYU010000555.1:0-3109 GCA_050696935.1 Solirubrobacteraceae bacterium
GTACCTAGTGGTTCCGTCCGTAAGTTCGGCGCATAACCCGGTGGAGTCCGGGTCGTGTCTGCCGGTGCACGGCAGGCGCTCGCATACTGGTGGTACGTGTGTGCCTGCCGGGTGCCGGCAGACGCGGGCCGGGCCCGCCGGAATGCGGCGTACTTGCGGACGGGGCCACTAGTCGCCGGCGCGGAGGTAGGCCAGCACCGCGAGCACGCGGCGGTGGTCCTCCATCGTCGGCGTGAGGTCGAGCTTGGAGAAGATCGAGGTGACGTGCTTCTCCACCGCCCGCTCGGTGACCACGAGCGCCTCGGCGATCGCCGCGTTGGAGCGGCCCTCGGCCATCAGCCCGAGCACCTCGCGCTCGCGCGCGGTGAGGCCCTCGAGCGGGTCCTCGCGGCGGCGGCGGCCGAGCAGGAGCGCGACCACCTCGGGGTCGAGCGCCGAGCCGCCGCCGGCGACGCGGCGCACCGCGTCGGTGAACGTGTCGACGTCGGCGACGCGGTCCTTGAGCAGGTAGCCGGTGCGCTCCGTGGACTCCGAGAGCAGCTCGAGCGCGTAGGCCTCCTCCACGTACTGGGAGAGCACGAGCACCGCCGTATCGGAGTGCTCGGCGCGGATCCGGTGGGCGGCGCGCAGGCCCTCGTCGGTGTGGGTGGGCGGCATCCGCACGTCGACCACCGCGACGTCGGGCTTGTGGGCGCCGACCTTGCGCAGCAGGTCCTCGCCGTCGCCGGCCTGGCCGACGACCTCGAAGCCGGACTCCTCGAGCAGGCGCGAGAGGCCCTCGCGCAATAGCACGGAGTCGTCGGCGATCACGACACGCAGCAGGTTTGACTCGTTCATACGGGGATCTCGGCACGGAGCCTAGTGCCCGACCCGGCGGGAGAGTCGAGCACCACCTGCCCGTCCAGCGCCGAGACGCGATCGGAGAGCCCGCGCAGGCCCGATCCACGCCCGGGGTCGGCGCCGCCGATGCCGTCGTCGGCGACCTCCACGATGGCCGACCCGTTGTGGCGGCTGACGCTCACCGTCGCCTGTGAGGCGTGGGCGTACTTGACGACGTTGGTGAGCGCCTCCGCCACGACGAAGTAGGCGGCGGCCTCGATCGGCTCGGGCAGGCGGTCGCGCGGCAGCTCGGCGAGCTCCACGGGGATGGGGGCACGGCCGGCGAGCGCCTCGAGGGCGGGGCGCAGCCCGCGGTCGGACAGGACCGCCGGGTGGATGCCGCGGGCCAGCTCGCGCAGCTCGCCGAGTGCGAGCGTCAGCTCCTCCTGGGCGGCGAACAGCAGCTCCTCCGCCTTGCCGGGATCCTTGCCCACCTTGGCCTGGGCGAGCCGGAGCGTGAGCGAGAGTGCGACCAGGCGCTGCTGGGCGCCGTCGTGCAGGTTGCGCTCGAGCCGGCGGCGCTCCTTGGTGCCCGCGTCCACGATCCGCGCGCGCGACGTCCGCAGCTCCTCCACACGGGCGCGCAGCTGGGCGTGCAGGCGCTCGTTCTCCATCGCCAGGCCGGCCGCGGCCGCCACCGAGCGCAGCGTGTGGGGGTCCTCGGAGAGCGTGCTGTCGTGCACGATCGCACCGACGCGGCGGCCCTCGAGCTCCACGGCGGTCCAGGCGCGCGCGATGTCGCCGGCATCGGGCAGCTCGACGGTGTGGCCCTCGGCGTCGACCCAGCGCTGCTTGTCCTCGAGCCAGAACACGAGCTGGAGCGAGCGGTCGCCGAGCGCGAGGGCGAGCCGGCAGCGCAGCTCCCCGGTGCCCGGCGCCTCGCCGAGGCGCATCAGCAGCTCGGACACCGCCTCCGCGCGCGCGACCCGGCTGCGCGCGAGGCCGATTAGGAACACCCACGGGACCGAAGCGAAGACGACGAGGCCGAGCCACCCGAGGACGTTGGTGAGCCGGGCGACGCCCGCCGCGTCCGAGCCGAGCGCGCCGGCGAGCACCACGAGCATCGCGACGCCGGACCACAGCACCGGCGCCAGCGCCCGCCGCTGCGGCGCGGTGGCGGCGCGCCAGCGGCGCAGGAGGATGCCGAGCACGACGGCGACGATCGCGACGCCGAGCACCGAGAGGATCCCGTTGAAGAGCGCCTGGAGCGAGTCGTCGTTCTCGATCAGCAGCGCCGACGGCGGGCAGCCCTCGCAGCCGATCCGCTCGCCGAAGCCCCACAGCAGCATCGGCAGCGGGCCGATCACGGCCAGCGCGTAGCCGCCGGCGAGCAGCCGCGCGTGCCACGGGCGCTCGAGCCGCCCGTCCGGGTAGGCGAGCAGCATGTGGGCGAAGACGACGAAGTAGAGGCTCGAGAGCAGGACGCCGGCCGTGAAGACGACCGAGTTGTCGCTGCCGGTGAGCGAGCCCAGCAGGTAGGCGAAGCCGACGCCGACCATCAGGGCGCCGAAGCGGCTGGCGGGCCGGCGCCACCAGGCGTAGATGCCGGTGCCGACGAACGAGCCGGTGATCAGCACGCCGACGGCGGCGACGATGCCGGGGGTCGGCGTGTGGTCGGACGAGATCGTCAGCGCCGCCGCGGCGGCGCTGGCGATGACGGCGGCGATGGCCACCGCTGCGAGTGCGCGGGCGAGTCCGGTCATAGCAACGCCTGCAGGCGGTCGCCGGACAGCTCGGCCTTGGGCACGAAGCCGCGCGCGCCCGAGCGCATGACGAGCGGGCCGAAGTCGGACGAGTCGCGGCTGGAGACGAGGATCACGGCCGGGCTGCGGTCATGGCCGGTGAGCCGGGCCGCGACGTCGAACCCGTCGATGTCGGGCAGCTGCACGTCGAGCAGGACGACCTCGGGCTGGAGGCGGCCCACCTCCGTGAGCGCCGAGGCGCCGTCGGCGGCCTCCCCCACCACGTCGAAACCCTCGGCTTCCAGTAAAACGCGCGCTGTCGCGCGAAAGGACGGGTGGTCGTCCACGATCAAGACCCTGTGACCCACGTTCACAAGTCTGGACCGGCGTGCACGTAGCTCCAATACGGCTGGCCGTACCCACCTGGGCGGCTAGTCCCGGCATTCGCAAGTACGCACGGTTCCGGCGGCCGCCGATCACCGCCTGACACCACCCGGTGACCGGTCATGTGCCCCGGCACACTTCCGGATCACCGTGCGGCGTCAGCC
>JBOGYU010000556.1:0-3106 GCA_050696935.1 Solirubrobacteraceae bacterium
GCGCTCGCCCGCATGCTCGCCGCCGGCGGGGCGCGCGTGATCGTCTCCGACATCGACGAGGGCAAGCGCGCGCTGGCCGCCGAGCTGCCGGGCGCCACCTGGATGAGCCCCGGCGAGGCGCTGCTCGCCGACGTCGACGTGCTCGCGCCCTGCGCGCTGGGCGGCGTGCTCGACGAGACGACCGTTCCGCGCCTGCGGGCCGCGATCGTCTGCGGCGCCGCCAACAACCAGCTCGCCCACGACGCGCTGGCGGAGGACCTCGCCCGCCGCGGCATCGTCTACGCGCCCGACTTCGTCGCCAACGCCGGCGGGCTGATCCACGTCGCCGCCGAGCTCGAGGGCACCGACCCGCGCGAGCGCACGCTCGACATCGAGGCGCTCACCGGCCGCATCCTCGACGAGGCGGCCGGCACCGGCGTCACGCCGCTCGCCGCCGCCTACGCCATCGCCGAGCGCCGCCTGGACCCGGCGACCGTCTAAGAGGAGAACCACCACGTGACGACCCACATCGCGCGGCGCCACACCATGGGCGACCTGCTGCGGCGCTCCGCCGCCCGCCACCCCGACCGCACCGCGATCGTCGACGGCGAGCTGCGCCGGACCTACCGCGAGCTCGACGACGCCGTCAACCGCGCCGCCAACGCGCTCGCCGAGCGCGGCCTGGTCAAGGGCGACCGGCTCGCCCTGCTCGGCCACAACTCCTACGGCTTCGTCGTCACGTACTTCGCGTGCGCGCGGCTCGGGCTGATCTGCGTGCCGGTCAACTACATGCTCGGCCCGGGCGAGGTCGCGTACATCCTCGAGCACTCCGGCGCGATCGCGATGGTCGCCGAGGACGCGCTCGTGCCGCTCGCCGAGGCCGGGATCGACGCCGCCGGCGCCGGGATCGCGGTCCGCGGCGTCATCGGCCACGACCTGCACGGCTGGGAGCCGGTGTCGGGCTGGATGACGCATCGCGACGCCGCCGAGCCCGCCGTCGACCTCGGCGACGACGACCCCGTCGAGCTGCTCTACACGAGCGGCACCGAGTCGCGTCCCAAGGGCACGATGCTCACGAGCCGCTCGCTGATCGCCCAGCACACGAGCTGCTTTGTCGACGGCGAGATGACGCCCGACGACTTGGAGGTCCATGCGCTGCCGCTGTTCCACTCCGCGCAGCTGCACTGCTTCTTCACGCCGAGCATCCACCTCGGCGCCGTCAACGTGCTGCTGCCGAAGGCCGACCCGGCGGCGATGCTCGCCGCCGTCGAGGCCGAGCGCGCGACCAAGCTGTTCTGCCCGCCGACGGTGTGGATCGCGCTGATGAACCACCCGGACTTCGCCCGCCGCGACCTGTCGTCGCTGCGCAAGGGGTACTACGGCGCGTCGATCATGCCCGTCGAGGTGCTCGCCGAGCTGGGCGAGCGGCTGCCGGGCGTGCGGCTGTTCAACTTCTACGGCCAGACCGAGATGTCGCCGGTGGCGACCGTGCTGCGGCCGGAGGACCAGGTCCGCAAGGCGGGCTCGGCCGGCCGCCCGGCGCTGAGCGTCGAGACGATCGTCGTCGACGACCACGGCGAGCCCGTGCCCGCCGGCGGGGTCGGCGAGATCGTGCACCGCTCGCCGCAGGCGATGCTCGGCTACTGGAACGACCCGGAGAAGACCGCCGAGACGTTCCGCGACGGCTGGCTGCACACCGGCGACCTCGGGATCCTCGACGCCGAGGGCTACCTCTACGTCGTCGACCGCAAGAAGGACATGATCAAGTCGGGCGGCGAGAACGTCGCCTCCCGCGAGGTCGAGGAGGTCATCCACGCGCACCCGGCCGTGGCCGAGGCGGCCGTGTTCGCGATCCCGCACCCGCGCTGGATCGAGGCCGTCGCCGCGGTCGTCGTCCCGCGCTCGGGGGCGGTCGTGGCGCCGGAGGAGATCACCGCGTTCTGCCGCGAGCGCCTCGCCGGCTTCAAGACCCCCCGCTACGTCGTCGTCGCCGCCGAGCTGCCCAAGAACCCGAGCGGCAAGATCCTCAAGCGCGAGCTGCGCACGACCCACGCCGGCCTGGCCGCGTGAAGGGAGACATGCTGATGAGCACCATCGTCGTCATCGACCACGGCGTCCACGGCGACCGCGCGGTCGAGCGCCGCGTACTGGAGGGCTTCGAGGTCGTCGACACCCAGGAGCTGGGCCTGGACGTCGAGCAGGGCTTTGATCTGGCTGTCGAGCGCGAGGCCGTCGCGATCCTCGCCGGGCCGATCGTCCCGCTCGACCGCGACCACCTGGAGCGCCTGAGCGGCTGCCGCGCGGTCGTCCGCTACGGGGTCGGGCTCGACAACGTCGACGTCGAGGCCGCGCAGGCGCTGGGGATCGGCGTGGGGAACGTGCCGGAGTACGGGCACGAGGAGATCTCCAACCACGCGATCGCGCTGCTGCTGGCGCTGCATCGGCGGCTGTTCGCCTTCGACCGGTCCGTGCGGCTCGGCGGCGCCGACGTCCCGCCGCCGGAGTCGGTGGGGCGGCTGTCGCAGTGGACGCTCGGCCTCGTCGGTCTCGGGCGGATCGGCCGGCACGTGGCGCGCAAGGCGCGGGCGTTCGGGCTCGAGGTGATCGCCCACGACCCGTACGCGGGCTCGGTCGCGGGGGTCGAGCTGGTGGAGCTCGACGCGCTGCTGCGGCGGGCAGACGTCGTCTCCCTGCACGTCCCGCTCACGCCCGAGACACGGCACATGATCGACGTGGCGCGGATGAGGGACGGCGCTCTCCTGATCAACATCGGGCGCGGCGGGCTGGTGGACGAGGACGCGCTCGCCGGCGCCCTGCGCTCGGGCCGGCTCGGCGGCGCCGCGCTCGACGTCACCGAGGTCGAGCCGCTGCCGCTCTCCAGCGCGCTGCTCGACGCGCCGAACCTGATCCTCACGCCGCACGTGGCGTGGGTGTCCGAGGTCGCGCTCGAGGACCTGCGGCGCCTGACCGCCGAGGCCGCGCTGCGGCTGATCGGCGCGCGTGAGCCGGTGGCCGCGTGATGGACCGCTTCATCCCCGGCAAGGCGGGGCTCGCCTTCGCGGCGGGCCTCGCGCGGCGCCCCCACCGCGTCGCCCACCGTGCCGCCGGACTGGCCGGCGGGCTGGCG
>JBOGYU010000557.1:0-3101 GCA_050696935.1 Solirubrobacteraceae bacterium
GCGCCTGCCTCCCCCGGGCCGGCCTGGTCGCCCGAGCCGCACGACGGCGCGGTCGCGGGCGGCGCGGTGGTCGCGATCGCGCGCGGCCCTGCGTTCGCCTTCCACTACGAGGAGAACCTCGAGCTGCTGCGGGCTGCCGGCGGCGAGCTGGCTCCGGTCGATCCGGTCCATGACGACGCGCTGCCCGAGGACGCCGGTGCGCTCGTGCTCGCCGGCGGTTTCCCGGAGATCTTCGGCGACGAGCTCTCGGCCAACGCCGCCCTGCGCGAGCAGATCGCCGCCTTCACACGCAGCGGGCGCCCCGTGGTGGCCGAGTGTGGCGGGCTGCTGTACCTGTGCGAGGAGCTGGACGGCCGGCCGATGTGCGGGGCGATCCCGGCGAAGGCGCGCATGGCCGGCAAGCTCGCGATCGGCTATCGCGACGCGACGGCGGTTGCGGCCTCGGCCTGCTGGACCGCCGGCGAGGCGGTACGCGGGCACGAGTTCCACTACTCGCGTGTCGAGTCGGACAACGGCGGCGACTCGGCGGCCTGGACGCTTGCCGCGCGGGGCCAGGAGCGGCGGGAGGGGTTCGTGGCGGGCGGCGTCCACGCGAGCTACCTGCACGTGCACTGGGCGGCGTTTCCGCAGGCCGCGCGACGGCTCGTCGCTGCGGCCACGCGGGCGTCCGGACGGCGACCGGCCGGGACATGGGCCTGACGCTCGTCCTCGGTGGGACGCGCTCGGGAAAGAGCGCCCACGCGGAGCGTCTGGCCCATGCGACCGGCCTCCCCGTCCGCTACGTGGCTACCGCCGACGCCGGCGACGCCGAGATGACCGCCCGCATCGCGGCGCATGTGCGCCGCCGACCTGGCGAGTGGGAGACGGTGACCGCCCGGGACCAGCTGACCGCGGCCGCCTTCGAGGGCCGGACAGGTCGGTGCGTCCTGATCGACGGGCTCGGCACGTGGATCGCGGGCGTCATGCACCGCGCCGGCGCGTTCGATGACCGCACCGCGGCGACCACCGCCGCGCTCGCCGCGGCGCGGGAGCAGATCGACGAGCTGGCCGACGCGGCCGCCGGCGCACCCGAGGCGACGATCGTCGTCGCCGAGCATGTGGGCGACGGAGTGCTGCCCGCGGATGCCGCGTCGCGAGCGTGGCTCGACGCGCTCGGCGAGGCGACTCAGCGCCTGTCGACGGTCGCCGAACGCGCGGTGCTGGTCGTCGCGGGCCGACCGCTCGACCTGGACGCGGCCGAGCCCGCCGAGCCGGACGACGGCGGCCTGCGTCACCATGGCGACTCGCTGGTGCGGCCCGGCGACGCCGACCACGCAGTCAACGTGCTCGCCGGCGGACCACCCGCGTGGTTGCGCGAAGCGCTGCGCCGCGCGCTCGAGGAGGACGCCGAAACCTACCCGCGCGAGCACGACGCCGTCGCCGCGCTCGCCGCGTTGCACGGCCGTCAGCCGGACGAAATCGTGCCGTGCAACGGCGCCGCCCACTCGCTCTGGCTGCTGCCGGCGGCCCTGCGCCCGCGCCTGGCGGCCTGCGTGCACCCCGGCTTCACCGAGGTCGACTCCGCTCTGCGCGCACACGGCGTTCGCGTGGCGCGCGTTCTGCGTGACCCCGACTCTGGCTTCGTGCTCGATCCCGGAGCAGTTCCCGCGGCGGCCGACCTCGTGATCGTCGGCAATCCGGCATCGCCGAGCGGAACGCTCGACCCGGCCGCCGCGGTACTCGCGCTGCGCCGGCCCGGGCGAACCGTCGTCGTCGACGAGGCGTTCATGGACCTCGTGCCGGGCGAGCCGGCGAGCGTCGTACGTGAGCGGCTGCCCGACGTGATCGTGATCCGCTCGGTGACGAAATCGCTGGCGATCCCCGGGCTGCGCGCCGGCTACGCGGTTGCCCCGGAGGCGCTCGCGCACCGGCTCCGCGCCGTGCGCCCGCCCTGGTCTTGCAACGCGCTCGCGCTCGCCGCGTTGCGCGCAACCGCCCAGCGCCCCGAGGCGCTCGCGGAGGCGGCGGCCCGGGCACAGGAGGAGCGCGCCGACCTCGAGTCGCGCCTCGCCGACGTCCCGGGACTTCGGCTCTGGCCGGCGGCGGCCAACTTCATGCTCGTTCGGGTGCCCGACGGGCCAGCGGTCGCGGCGCGGCTACGAGCCGCGCGGATCGCGGTGCGACCCGCCGGCTCGTTCCCCGGCCTGACCGCCGACGACCTGCGGATCACCGCGCGCTCGCCCGATGAGAACGCGCGTCTCGCGACCGCGCTGGCACGCGCCCTCAAGTCGGAGCAGGAGGCGGCCACGCGATGAGCGCCGGGCCGATCACGGTCGTCGGAATCGGCGCGGACGGCTGGGAGGGTCTGGGCGAGCCCGCCCGCGCGGCCGTGCTCGCCGCCGATCTGCTGGTCGGCGGTGAGCGCCAGCTCGCGCTCGTCCCGGACGGCCCGGCCGAGCGACGTGCGTGGCCATCGTCGCTGACTGACCTCGTTGACGAGCTCGCCGCGAGCGACAGCCGGAGCGTCTGCGTGCTCGCGAGCGGCGACCCGATGCTCCACGGTGTCGGCGCGACGTTCGCCCGCCGCCTGGAGCCCGGCCGGCTGCGCGTGATCCCGCACGCCTCGGCCCACGCGCTCGCGTGCGCGCGCCTGGGCTGGCCGGCGAGCGATGTCGAGTTGATCTCGGCCGTCGCGCGCCCGGCCGAGGTGATCGCGCCGGCGCTCCAGCCCGGTCGCCGGCTGCTCGCATACGTCGGCGGTGCCACCGGCGCCGCCGAGGTCGCGCGCGTCGCGCGCGAGCGCGGCTACGGCCCGAGCCGGCTCGTGGTGCTCGAGGAGCTCGGCGGGCCGGACGAGCGGACCGAGGAGTCGACGGCCCGCGATTGGGGCGATCGCACCGCAGCGCCCCTGCACGCGGTGGCGCTCGAAGTCCGCGCCGATCCCGGTGCGCCGCTGCTCGGGCGCACTCCCGGCCTCCCCGACGATGCCTACGAGCACGACGGCCAGCTCACCAAGCGCGATGTGCGCGCCGTCACGCTCGCAGCGCTCGTGCCGGTGCCCGGCCAACTGCTCTGGGACGTCGGCGCCGGCAGCGGCTCGATCGCGATCGAATGGCTGCGGG
>JBOGYU010000558.1:0-3100 GCA_050696935.1 Solirubrobacteraceae bacterium
TCCGCGAGGTTCAGCTCGGTCAGCCGGACGGCCGCCGAGCAGGCGGCCTCCGCCAGCAGCGCGCCGGTCACCGCGTCGCCCCGCAGCGCCTGCCGCCCGCTCGTCGCCGCCTTCTCCGCCAGGCCGGCGACCTCCGCGGCGGCGCGGGCGATGGCGATCGTGCTGTCGGCCGCGGCAGACAGGGCGGCCGAAGGATCGGACCCTGAACGCTGCGCCTCCAGCACGGGCGCGTACGCCCTCATGTCCCGCTCGGCCAGCTCGAGCGCCAGCGCCCGCAGCGGCGCGGCCCGCTCCTCCCCGGCCATCTCGGCCAGGCTCGCCGCCAGCGCGCACGCCCACGCCGCAGCCGCTCCGCCGCCGGGCGCCGGCGTCCGCTCCGCCACGGCCTCGAGCAGCTCCTCGAGCGAGGCCATCAGAAGAGGCCCACGGTGCGCCCGTCCTCGTCGATGTCGACGTTGCAGGCGGCGGGGTTCCTCCCCAGGCCGGGCATCTGCGTGATCGCCCCGCACAGCGGCACGAGCCAGCCCGCACCGGTGTACTCGCGGATGTCGCGCACCGGCAGCCGGAAGCCGACCGGCGCGTTCAGCAGCTCGGGGTCGGCCGACAGGGAGAGGTGCGTCTTGGCCATGCAGATCGGCAGGTGGTCGAGCCCGTCGGCGACGAACTGCCGGACCTTCTTCTCCGCCTCCGGATACAGGTAGACGTCCGACGCGCCGTAGACGCGCTTCGCGATCGCCTCGATCTTCTCCACGATGTGGTCGTCGTCGCCGTAGAGCAGCCGGAACGAGGACGGCTGCTCACACGCGTCGACGACAGACCGGGCGAGCGCGGCGGCCCCCTCCCCGCCCCGCTCGAAGCCCTCGTTGATCTCCGCCCCGAACGCGCCGGCCTCCAGCGACAGCCGGCGCACGAGCTCCACCTGCTCGTCGGTGTCGCCCGGCCGGCGGTTGACCGCGACCACGGCCGGGAGCCCGAACTCGGCCACGATGCCGAGGTGGCGGCGCAGGTTCGCCATCCCGCCCTCGATCCCCTCGGCGCCGCCGTGGTGCTCGAGCGCGCGCACCGTGCACACGAGCACCACACACGAAGGCGTCAGCCCGCCCACGCGGCACACGATGTCGAACAGCTTCTCCATCCCCATGTCGGACCCGAAGCCCGACTCGGTGACCACGTACTCGCCGAGCTTGAGCCCCAGCAGGTCGGCGATCAGCGAGGAGTTGCCGTGGGCGATGTTGGCGAACGGGCCGCAGTGCATCAGGCACGGCTGGCCCTCGAGCGTCTGGATCAGGTTCGGCTTCAGCGCGTCCTTGAGCAGCACGGCCATCGCGCCCGCCGCGCCGAGGTCCTCGGCCGTGACCGGCCGGCCGCCGTCGTAGCTGTGCGCCACGGTGATCGCCCCGAGCCGCCGGCGCAGGTCGTGCAGGTCGCGCGAGACGGCGAGGATCGCCATCACCTCGGAGGCGGCCGTGATGTCGAACCCCGTCTCGCGGGGATAGCCGTTCGCGCGGCCCCCCAGCCCGATCGTCGTCTCCCGCAGCGCCCGGTCGTTCATGTCGACGGCGCGCTTCCAGCCGATCCGCAGGGCGTCGATCGCATACGGGTTGCCGTGCAGGATCGACGCGTCGAGCATCGCCGCGAGCAGGTTGTTCGCCGCGCCGACGGCGTGGATGTCCCCCGTGAAGTGCAGGTTGAGGTCCTCCATCGGGACCACCTGGGTGAGGCCGCCGCCGGCGGCGCCGCCCTTGAGGCCGAAGACCGGCCCGAGCGACGGCTCGCGCAGGCACAGCAGCGGCCGCCGCCCGATCGCGCCGAGGCCCTGCGCGAGGCCGACGGCGGTCGTCGTCTTCCCCTCGCCCGCGCGCGTCGGCGTCATGCCCGACACGCAGACGAGCTTCCCGTCGGGCGCGTCGCGCAGGCGGTCGAGCGCGATGAGCGAGATCTTCGCCTTGTGGCGGCCGTACGGCTCGACCTCGTGCGGCACCAGGCCCGCGCGCTCGGCGATCGAGTCGATCGGGACGAGCTCGGCCTCCTGGGCGATCTCCAGGCTGCTCTTCATTGGACCTTAATGCCCGTGGCGCCCGGCTGTCACCAGCGGTCCGGCCGGAGCGTGGGACCGACGATGTGGCTGCCGCCGTCGTGGTCGTGCGACGTGTCGTGCGCGAAGTGCCCGGCGTACCAGACCACAACGTCGGTGCCGACGATCGACTCGCGGTTGACGAAGCGGTCGAGGTGCGCGCGGGTGCTGCCGCCGATCGGGTAGTCGTCGATCTGGCCGCGACGGCGGCGGAGCGCCCAGAAGTCGCCGACGCCGTAGGAGTCGGCCTCGCCGTCGCCGGCTCCCGGCACGATGAGGTACCCCTCGCCGCTGCCGCGGTTCTTGACGCGCCAGCGCCGCTTGCGGTCGGCGTTGCGCCTCCGCCGCACCTCGTGGCGGAGTGTGTGCCAGCTGTCCGCGTGCCCGGGCAGCGGCGGGTCGTTGAACTCGAGCACCGTGTCGTCGGCCGCGCCCGCGATGTCGAAGTCCAGCCGCCAGTAGGCGTGATGGTGGTGGACCTCGCACACGCATGAGCTGTCCACCGCGCCGAACCCGAAGCGCGCCCGGATCGTCCCGTTGGCGTGCAGGCGCCAGCGGCTCACGTAGCGGTACCAGCCGGCCGCGAGCTCGCTGACGAGCTCGACCTCCTCGCCGTCGACGAAGATCGCGACGCCGGCGAAGTTGCCGCGGTCGCGGCCGGACTCGAGGATCGTCGTGGCCGGCTCCGGGCACAGGCGGAACCCGGGCGCGACGGCGGCGCCCTGGGCCTGGAAGCGGCTCTCCTCGTTCTGCCAGTCACGGTAGGGCCCGCACGCGTCGCCGTCGTAGCGGACGTTGAGGATCGGCACGTGTGCACGGCGCAGCACGCGCTTGCCGCGGTAGGCGACGGAGCGGAGCTCCACGCCGGACCCGTCGCGGCCCGAGGAGGCCGCCGGCCGGACCGCGATCAGCCGCCACAGCACCTCGCCGTCGCGGGTCACGGTGACCCGCGCGGCGCCGGCACGCGACATCGTCGTCTCCTGCCCGGCGTCGGGCAGCCCGCAGCGCCGCCGGGCAGCGCGCGCC
>JBOGYU010000559.1:0-3098 GCA_050696935.1 Solirubrobacteraceae bacterium
GTGCAGCGGCGCGCCGTTTGGCCCCATGACCGGCAGGCCCTCGCCGGCGGCGTGCCGCGCGGCGTAGTGGTCGACCAGCTCGGGCTCGTGGTGCGGGTCGAGCTCGAGCATCGCGCTGTCGGTGTCCACCAGCCGCTGCTCGAGGTCGGAGAGGACGTGATAGACGAGGAAGGAGCGATTGCCCACGCGCCACAGCGCCTCGCCCTGGTGCAACGTCTTGATCAGCTCGCTCTCGGTCGACGACAAGCCCAGCAACTCGCTCGTGAAGGCAGCCTCCTTGGCGTGCTGGTGGTACACGATCGTCGTCGACGCGTCGGCCAGCAGGCCCTCGGCGAGCCGCTGCTGACGCGTGCCTTCGTCGCCGGCGGCGCGCAGGTCCGAGAAGCGGTGCAGCACCAGCCAGTGCTGCACGCCGGTCTGGCGCGCGAGCTTGAAGGCGGCCTGGTAGTACTCGCCCAGGCCGGCGATCGGCAGCGCCCGCCACGCCTCGTCGTTCGTGCGGATGACCTTCGGAGCGGTCTTCCCGCGCGCCTCCATGTCGCGCTTGCGCTCGCCGCGGTTGGCGTCCAGGAACGTCGTCGCGCAGACCATCATGATCCCCAGCGCCAGGTCGCCGCCGGCGATGCCGGCGCGCACCGCGGAGAGGTCAAGCGAGACGGCGGGAGCGTCCCAGATGTGTTGCCCGGCGGTCGTCGGCCCGTCGAACATGCCGGCCAGCGGGCCGCGGCACAGTCGCTTGAGCGCCAGCGCGCACTCGCGCAGCTCGTCGCGCGCCTCCTCGGTGCCGCCGACCATCAGCTCGTCGGCCAGCTCGCGGGTCGGCTCGCGCAGCTGCTGCAGCACGTCTGGGATGCAGACCTCGGCGTCGCCGGCGAGGCGATCGGCCTCCATCAGCGCTCCGGAGAGCCCGACGTGCTCGGCCTGCGTCAGCGGCCGGTCGAGCATCGCGCGCGTGACCGCCTCCAGCAGCCCCTCGCGCAGCTCGCGGCTGCCGATCCGCGTCAGCGGGTTCAGGCGCGTGCTCCCGCCGGGCTGCAGCCGCAGCACGACGCCGCCCATCGCCTCGATCAGCGAGCCGTACTCGCCCTTCGGGTCGATGTTCTCGAACACGCGCCCGAAGACGCGCTGGCGGAACGGGTACGTCTTCGACAGCGAGCTCTTGCCCCAGCCGAGCTGCCCGATCACGATCACGTTGGCGTCGGTGAGCAGCCCGGCGGTGTAGAGCACCCACGGGTCGTAGACGAACGAGCCGCCGTGCTGGTCGCGGCCGATGTAGACGCCGCGCGCGCCCAGACCGGCCTCGGCGACGGCCGGGTACGCCGACTGCACGTGCGCGGTCGAGGCCTGGTGGCCGCGGCGATCGGCGTGGCGGCCCAGCCGCATCACATGTGCGGGCGGCGGCTGCGAGCGCTGCCGGGCCCGCGCACGGCGACGGGCCTCGAGTGCCGCGCGTCGCTCGGCGCGGCTCATCGCAGCCCCCGGCACAGCGGCAGTGCTCCGTAGGTGAACGCTTCGGCCTGCTGTCCCCACATGCGCTCCAGGCGCAGCGGTGCCTGCTTGGCCTGCAGCTCGACGCGTGAGACGGCCGCCTCGAGCTCGTCGACGGCGCCGACGTCGCCGGCGTCGGCCGGCGCGGACACCGTCACGTACGCGGCGAAGCGGACCTCGGCGTGGCCCTCGGCCAGCTCGCGCTCGCGCCGGTGCGTCGCGTCCTCCTTCTGGCGCTGGCGCTGGCTCGTGCGCTGCCCGATGCGCGCGCGCAGCGAGGCCTCCGTGTCGGCCTCGGTGGCGGCGCGCTCGACCTTGCGGATCGCGCTTCCCGGGCCGACGAGATCCATGACCATCGCAACGCTGCGGGTACTGCGCGTCTCCATCAGCAGCGGCTGCAGGAACGTCGCGCGCACGTCGATGCGCGGCCACTCGGCCACCCACAGGGTGGTGTGCACGGCGCCGTCGGTCGCGATGTGCGACCAGTGCTCGTCGCGGGCCATCGGGCCGGCGGTGAAGTCGGCGATCCCGCCGTCACCGCCACGGCCGCGCTGCTGGCGCCCCCACGGGTCATAGGCGTTGCGGATCGCCAACGCCAGGCCGCGCCGCGTGAGCACGCCGGTGACGGCGATTCCCGCGGCGTCGAGCAGGTCGGCGATCTGGCCGACCTCGCCGGCGAGCACCGCCAGCACGCCAAGGTCGCCGCCACCGAAGCGTTTGATCGCCCGGCGCGCGGATGCGCGCTGGGCGTCGATCTGCACGCAGAACAGCAGCTCGTGGTCCTCGGCGACGTCGGGCGAGCGGCCGAGCAGCTGCATGTAGGAGACGAGCTCGGTGGGCGGCGCGTCCAGCGACGCGTCGCCGCGCTTGTGCTCGTAGAGGTAGTCGGCCATCGCGTCGCCGTTGGCCGGCAGCGTGCGCTCGATCCACGCCACCCGCCGCAGCGGCGTGTCGTCGCGCGCCAGCGCGGCCAGCACGCCGCCGTAGTCGGCCAGGCGCTGCTCGCGCTCCTCGGCGCCCAACAGCGCGAACGCCTGGCCCTGGCAGCGCAGCGCCGCAGTGAACATCTTCGCCTTGCGATCCACAACGACACCCATCAGGGCGCCCTCGTAGCGCGCCAGCTCGCCCTCGAGAAACTCCAGTCCGGCCAGCTCGGCCGGCACCGACTTTGGCTCCTCGGGCCGCTCGGGCTCAAGGCCGCCGTCGGGCACGCGCACGACGTGACCGACCTGCGCGAGCTGCGCGCGGAAGCGTGCCCTGCGTGAGAACCGCCCGAGGAAGAAGCGGATCGTCAGCGGCGTCCACTCCTCGATCGTGTGCCCGCGGATCGGCACCAGCAGGATGCCCGCTGCCACCGCAATCGTGGCCACGGCGAGCAGCAGCCCGATGAAATTCGCCTGGTTCAGGAATCCGAGGCCGATCATCCCGGCCACGACGAACCCGACCAGCTGCGGGACCCGCAGCCCGAGCATCACGCCGCCGCGCTCAAGCGGGCCGTAGCGGTACGTCGTCTCCTGTGCCATCACGCGCCTCCTCGCTTACGCTGCTCCGCTGCCACCGGCGGGCGGGGCCGGCGGCCGTGCGCCGCCCGGGCGCTGCCCGCTGCGCGG
>JBOGYU010000560.1:0-3094 GCA_050696935.1 Solirubrobacteraceae bacterium
GGGCTCGGCAACGTCGAGGTGGTCCACGCGCGCGCGGAGGACTGGCCGGCCGGGCTCGGCGCGCACGACCTCGTCACCGCGCGAGCGCTTGCGGCGCTGCCGGTCGTGAGCGAGTACGCCGCTCCGCTGCTCCGTGTGGGTGGGGTACTTGTGGCGTGGAAGGGGTTGGTCGACCAGCACGAGTCTCGCGCCGGACTCATCGCGGCCCGCGAGCTCCGGCTCGAGCCGGTCGAGGTCCGGGTGGTGGCTCCGTACGTAGGCGCGGAGCGGCGGACGCTCCATGTCTTCCGGAAGCTCGGGGCGACTCCGGCGCGGTTTCCGCGGCGGCCTGGTATGGCTGTGAAGCGGCCGCTCGGCTGAGCTCGGTGGTGGCGGCGCGGCCGGCGAACGTCGGGCTTGTAGGGCGGCGGGTCCGGACCGCCGCGGCCTACCGTCCTGCCTAGAGGGGACAGTGTCCCCCCTGGACAGGATCGTTCCCAACGATCCTGTTCTGGGGTCACATAGCGACCCCTATCCAGGACGGTAGCCGGCCGCGGCATCCCGATCCGCCCGCCCTACAAGCCCGCCGTTGACGTTCGCCAGACCCACCGCCACCCCGAATCCGCCGCCCACCCCGCTAGCGTCGAGGGCCGCACATGGGCATCGTCTACGCCATCGCCAACCAGAAGGGCGGCGTCGGGAAGACCACGACCGCGGTCAACGTCGCGGCGTGCATCGCCGAGGCCGGCTACGAGACGCTCCTGGTCGACGTCGACCCGCAGGGCAACGCCACGACCGGCCTGGGCGCCGAGCGGGACGGCGCGCCCGGCCTGTACGACGTGCTCGGAGGCGACCTCCCCGCCGCCGAGGCCATTCAGAGAACGGCCATCGAGCACCTCTGCCTCCTGATCTCCACGCCCGACCTGGCCGGCGCGACCATGGAGCTCCCGCGGCTGCCAGGCTCCGAGGGACGCCTGCGGGATGCGCTCGCCGGCGTCCGCGACCGGTTCGCGTTCACGCTGCTGGACTGCCCGCCGTCGCTCGGCGCGCTGACCGTCAATGCCCTCGTGGCCGCCGACCGCGTGATCGTCCCGGTCCAGACCGAGTACTTCGCGCTGGAGGGGCTCGCCCGGCTGCTCGACACGCTGTCGCTCATCCAGCGCGAGCTCAACCCGCGGCTGACCGTCGCCGGGATGCTGCTGACCATGCACGACAGCCGGACGAAGCTCGCTCAGGACGTCGAGCGCGAGGTGCGCGAGCACTTCCCCGCGCTGGTGTTCGACACCGTGATCCCACGCAACGTCCGGCTCGGCGAGGCACCGAGCTTCGGGCGGCCCGTCATCCACCACGACCCCCACTGTCCCGGCTCGGAGGCCTACTTCGCGCTGGCCAAGGAGGTGGCCTCCCGTGGCTGAGCGCACGCGCGGCATGGGCCGCGGACTCGCCGCCATCCTCACGCCGACCGACGGGGCCCGCAACGGTGGGCCGACCGAGCTGCGCGACCTGCCGCTGGAGCTGATCGAGCCGAACCCGCGCCAGCCGCGGGCCGACCTCGACGAGGGCACGCTCGTCGCGCTGGCCGATTCGGTGCGCGAGCGCGGTGTCCTGCAGCCCGTGCTCGTCCGCCCACTGCCCGGCGGCACGTACGAGCTGATCGCCGGCGAGCGCCGCTGGCGCGCCGCTGGCCTCGCGGGGCTCGACACCGTGCCGGCCCTCGTGCGCCCGCACGAAGACGCCGAGTCGCTCGAGCTGGCGCTGATCGAGAACATGGCGCGCGAGGACCTGAGCCCGGTGGAGGAGGCGCGCGCCTGCGCGATGCTCGTCGACGAGCTGGGCCTCACCCGCGAGGACGTCGGCCGGCGCGTCGGCCGCTCGCGCGTGGCGGTCTCCAACCTCATGCGCCTGCTCGACCTCCCCGACGAGGTGCTCGAACTGCTCGCCGCCGGCCACCTCACCGAGGGGCACGGCCGCGCCCTGCTCACGGCCTCGGACCACGACGCCCGCCGCCGCCTCGCCCGCACCGCCGTGCAGGAGGGCTGGACGGTCCGCCAGACCGAGGCGCGCGCCCGCGACGCCGGCCGCCGCACGACCCGCCGCCCCGCCGAGCCGCATCCGGACCAGGTCGAGGGCGCCCGCCGCCTCGGCGACGCGCTCGGCCGGACCGTCCCGGGCGAGGTGCGCGTGACCCCGCGAGGCGACGGCTACCGGGTCGTGCTCGACTTCTCCGATCCCGCCAAAGCGGAGGCGCTGGCGGAGCGGCTCGGCGCCCCCGAAAGGCCCTGACGCCGCCCCCGGCGCTCGCTATCATCGGCGCTCCCCAGGGGCGATTAGCTCAGTCGGTTAGAGCGCTTCTCTGATAAGGAAGAGGTCCCAGGTTCGAGTCCTGGATCGCCCATGTCTCGGGTTGCCTTCCTAGTCGGCGGTTTCTGCGGGTTCGCGTCGTGGGTCGGTGCGTGTGGACGCCGCGCGAATCCGGGGCTATGGAAACGATCTGGAAACTTCAGCCCCGCCGATGGTCGTCGTCGGGCGGCCTGGTCGACCTCGGTCGGCGGGCTCCTGCCTGCCCTCCTACCCAGCCCATCAGCGGAGCCGGCGCGGTTCCGTCAAGAGCCGCCCGGCAGGGCCGAGCCGAAGGCGAGCCGCAAAGCGGGGCTCTTGACGGGTTCGCGCGGCGGAGCTAGGAACGGCTAGCGAAACGATGTCTGCGGGGCGTAGAGTCGGCGCAACTGCAATACGAGAGGTCGTTTCGATGGGAAATCGCACGAAGATCGGCGCTGTGATCGCCGGGATGGCGACGGCGGTCGCCGCTACAGGGTCCGCACAGGCGGCTGCACCGTCGAGCGCGAGTTGCATAGGCCAGTTTTTCTCGTCGCACGCGGGCATTGTCCCTGCGACTGGCGGCGAAGAGAGCGTCGGGGGCTTTGTCTCCGTGACGGCGCGCGAGGCCGGGCGGGCGTTCGGGCAGGAGATCAGCGGGGCGAGAGACTTGCCGCGCGAAGACTGCGGGCTGTAGCCGTACGCGACCGCGGGCGCCGGCACGCTGCGCCTGGGGAAGTCCCCGCGAGGTCCCGGTCCTGCCGAGCTGGCGGGGCGCCGGGGCGAGGACGGCCGCTTG
>JBOGYU010000561.1:0-3089 GCA_050696935.1 Solirubrobacteraceae bacterium
GCGGCACGGCGCCGCTCGCCGAGGTCCGGGAGGCCACCCTCGCCCTGCGCCGCCGGAAGGGGATGGTGATCGACCCCGCAGACCCGGACTCCGTCAGCGCCGGCTCGTTCTTCACCAACCCGATCCTCGACCCGGACGCCTTCGCCGCGCTGGCCGAGCGCGCCGGCCCGGACCTCCGGCCGCCCGCGTGGCCGGAGCCCGACGGCCGGATCAAGACCTCGGCCGCCTGGCTGATCGAGCGCGCCGGGTTCGAGCGCGGCCACGGGGACGGGCGCGTCGGCATCTCGACCAAGCACACGCTCGCGCTCGTCAACCGCGGCGGGGCGACCACGGCCGAGCTGATGGCGCTCGCGCGCGAGATCGCCACCCGAGTGGCCGAGCGGTTCGGCGTCGGCCTCGTCCCCGAGCCCGTGCTGGTCGGCCACGAGTGGTCTCCCATCACCCCCGCTTGATCGCCGCCGCCGGCACGTCGCGCGCGCCGGTAGGGGGTCAGCGCCCGCTGAACTCCGGCTGGCGCTTCTCGCGGAAGGCCCGGGCGCCCTCGGCGAAGTCGGCGGTCGCGGCGCACCGCTCCTGGATCACGACCTCGAGCTCGAGCGTGGCCGCCAGTGCCGGGCGGGCCGAGGCGTCCATCACCCGCTTGGCGAGGCCGACCGGCACGGGCGCGCAGGCGAGCAGCTCGTCGACCAGCGCCCCCGTCGCCGCGCCCAGCTCGTCCGCGGGCGCGACCCGGTTCGCGAGCCCGATCCGCTCGGCCTCCTCGCCGGCGATCAGCTTCCCCGTCATCACCAGCTCCTTGGCGCGGCCGAGGCCGACGACCTGCGGCAGCCGCGAGGAGCCGCCCACGTCCGGGATCAGGCCGATCCGCGTCTCGGGCATGCCCACCAGGGCGTCCGCGGCGATCACGCGCAGGTCGCACGCGAGCGCCAGCTCCATCGCGCCGCCGATGCAGGCGCCGTGGATCTGGCACACCGTCGGCTTGGCCATCTCCTCCGCGAGGTTCCAGGCCTCCAGGCACGCGCGCCGGAAGCCGCGCAGGTGCTCCGGGCCCTCGGCGAGCGCGGCCAGCGCCGCGAGGTCCATGCCGGAGGAGAACATCGGCCCGGCGCCGCGGACGACCACGCAGCGCACGCCCGGGTCGTCCGCCGCCGCGCGCAGCGCCTCGCCGGTCGCGACGACGAGCTCGCCGTCGAACGCGTTGCGCTTCTCGGGACGGTTGAGGATCACGTGGCGGACGGGTCCGCGGTCTTCGGTCAGCACGAGTGTCATGCGGGGCAGGCTACGGGTAGTCAGCGCGCATGACCGACCGCATGACGCCCCCGCGCGCGCACGCCGCGGTCCAGGCCCTCGCCGACGTCGAGGCGCTCGACGCGCCCGCGAAGAAGCTCGGGAAGACGGTCCGCGACCTCATCGGCCCCGGCAAGCTCAAGGACGCTCTGAGCGGCAGCTGGCTCGGCCACGCGCTGCACCCGATGCTGACCGACCTCCCGATCGGGACGTACACCAGCGCGCTGCTGCTCGACTGGCTCGGCGGGCGCGACTCGCAGGCGGCGGCCGACCGCCTGATCGGCCTCGGGCTGCTGAGCACCGCGCCCACCGTCGTCACCGGGTACTCCGAGTGGGCCGACTCGGAGGTGGGCGACGCGGAGGTGCGGCGGATCGGGATCGTCCACGCCGCCGCCAACGTCACGACAGCGAGCCTGATGGCCGCCTCGTGGGTCGCCCGCAAGCGGGGCGCACGCGGCCGCGGGCGGCTGCTGGCCCTCGCCGGCGGCGCCACCATGGGCGCGGGCGCGTACCTCGGCGGGCACCTCTCGCTCGCGGAGGGCATCGGGGTCGACCGCTCGACCTTCGAGACGGCGCACGAGGACTGGGCCGACGCGCTGGCCGAGGGTGAGCTCGGCGAGGGGCAGATGCGCTGCGTCGACGTGGCGGGCACGCCCGTGCTGGTGGCGCGCGCCAGCGGCGAGCTGCACGCCGTCTCGAACCGCTGCGTGCACCGGGGAGGGCCGCTGCACGAGGGCGAGCTCGACGGCACCACGGTCACCTGCCCCTGGCACTCCAGCGTGTTCGACCTGCGCGACGGGGGCCTCGTCCACGGCCCCGCCGCCTACCCGCAGCCGGCGTGGGAGACCCGCGTGCAAGGCGGGCGGATCGAGGTCCGTCGCCTCTGACGGCCCGGCGTTCCACTAGCTTTCCCGGGCGTGCCGGACATCCTGCGCCCGCCGCCGCACCGCGGCCCGCTGATCGCCGCGGGCGCCGTGGTGCTGACCACCGGGCTGGCGCTGCTGGAGCTGCGGCTCGAGCTGGCGGCCGCCGTGCACGTGCTGATCCTCGGCGCCGTCGCCGCGCTCGTGCTGGCGCTCGGCACGCAGGCCCCCAACGAGGACGGCCGCCCGCCCGCGTACCAGTCGGTGCTGCTGGTCACCGGCCTGCTGCTCCTGTACGCGGCGCTGCTGCGGCTCGCCGACGCGCTCGGCGCGGACTTCGACACGCTTCCCGCCGGCGCCCTCGTCTGGACCGGGGTCCTGCAATGCGCCGCCTCACTCTGGATCGCCACACAACGCCGCTCGGCCGTCTGCCTGCTGATCGCGGCGATCGCCGGCGGGATCGCCCTGCTCGCCGCCTTCGACTGGATCTTCGACCCCGGCACCTTCACGGCCTCGCGCTGGATCCTGCTGCTGATCGCGATCGGCCTCGCGGTCGGCTCGCTCGCGCTGCGGGCGGGCGCGCCGCGCCACGCCGAGATGCTGGTCGACGGCGCGGGGCTCGCCATTCTCGCCATCGGGCTCCAGGCGGTGGTCGGCTGGCTCGTCGGCTCACTCACGCTGCTCGGCGTGCCGCCCGACACGCCGCTGCCGAACTTCTGGGAGCTGGTGCTGGTCGGCGCCGGCTGCGGCCTCGTCGCCTACGGCGCGGTAGATCGCGCGCCCGGCCCCGCGTGGCTCGGCGTCGCGAACCTCGCCGTGTTCGCGCTGCTGGCCGGCGCGGGGAGCGACGAGACGCTGTACTGGTGGCCGCTGCTGCTGATCCTGATCGGCGCCGGCGCGATGGCCGCCGGCCTGCGCCCGCGGCGGCCGCTCCCGCCC
>JBOGYU010000562.1:0-3089 GCA_050696935.1 Solirubrobacteraceae bacterium
GTGCGCGCTGGGCGCGGTCGTCGGCGACGCGACGGTCGACCGGCTGCGCTGCCGGATCGTCGCCGGCGCGGCGAACAACGTGCTCGCCGAGCCCCGGCACGGGGAGGCGCTCGAGGCGCGCGGGATCCTGTACGCGCCCGACTACGTCGTCAACGCCGGCGGCCTCGTGTTCCTGGAGGAGGAGATCCTCGGCCACGAAGCCGCAACCGCGACGCTGCGCGTGCGCGGCGTGGGCGCTCATGTCGCGCGCGTGATCGAGCACGCCCGCCGCGAGGGGATCTCCACCACGCGCGCGGCGGCGGCGATCGCAAACGAGCGGCTGGCGGCCGCGCGGCGCTCAGGCGTCTGATCCCATCGCGGTGGGCAGCTCCCGCCGCGAGCGGATGTCGAGCTTGCGGTACGCGTTGGAGAGGTGGACCTCGACGGTCTTGGGCGTCACGAACAGGTCCTGGGCGATCTCGCGGATCGTGCGCCCCCCGGCTGCGAGCCGCGCCACGCGCAGCTCTCCCGCCGTGAGCGCCTCCACTCCGCGCAGCGCGGCGGTGCGCGGCCGCGCCCCGGAGGCGTACAGCTCGGAGCGGGCACGCTCCACGAGCGGCTCGCAGCCGCACGCCTCCGCCAGCTCGCCCGCGGGGGAGGGAGCGACGCGGTCCTGCTCGAGCGCCGCCAGCAGCTGCCGCAGGAGCAGCGG
Source organism: Solirubrobacteraceae bacterium (assembly GCA_050696935.1). Lineage (GTDB taxonomy): Bacteria > Actinomycetota > Thermoleophilia > Solirubrobacterales > Solirubrobacteraceae > DASSUW01. The sequence continues at coordinate 692 of JBOGYU010000562.1, forward strand.
GTTTCCGCCCGTCGCCTCCGGGCAGGCGGCGGAGAAGCGCGGGTCCGCGCCGCTGCCGAGCCGCGCCCGTACCAGCTCGGCGACCGACTCCCCGCCCAGCGCGGCGGGGCGCACCGTCTCCGAGCGGGTCGCCGGCGATCTCGGCGAGGAGGGCGGGATCCGTGCCGGGATCGGTCGACCGCAGCGTCGCCGGCGATCTCGGCGAGGAGGGCGGGATCCGTGCCGGGATCGGTCGACCGCAGCGTCGCCGCCACCAGCACCGGCGCGCCCTCCAGCCTGCGAACGAGGTAGGCCACGAAGCGCAGCGACGGCCGGTCGCTCCATTGAAGGTCGTCGACGGCCAGCAGCACCGGCCGCTCCTCGGCGAGGTTGAGCGTCGCCCAGTACAGGCCGTGCAGGACCGCGAACGATCCTTCCGCGTCCCCGCCCGGCGCGCCCAGCACGCCCTCGGCCGGGGCGGCGGCGCCGGCGAGCACGTCGCCGGAGCGCGCCACCGTCTCGAGGAGCTGCCGCACGGCGCCGAACGAGAAGTCGCGCTCGAGCTCGCTGCAGCGGGCTGCCAGGACCGTCATCCGCTCGCCCGCGAGCGCGCGCCAGCAGCCGGCTCTTGCCGATCCCGGCCGGTCCCTCGATCAGCGCGAGCCGCCCGCGACCGGCGGCCGCCTCCCCGATCAGCCGCTCGAGGGCGGCCAGCTCGCGCTCCCGTTCGAGCAGCTCGGTCGCCATGTCGCGGAAGCTACCGGGGCGGGTGGCACGCCCAGTCGCCAGGCGATCCGGGCGCTCCCGGAAAGCGGGTCGTCGCGTCACGGCTTCGGGTAGCCCGTTTGACATGGCCACTCAGAAGCAGCGCGCCGCCGCCAAGCGCAACGTCAAGAAGGCGCAGGCCGGCGCCAAGAGCAAGCAGACGCTGAAGAACCTCCCGAGCAGGACGCGCACGGCGCTCGGGCAAGAGGCGGGCAAGGTCCGCCGGGGTGAGGAGCCGACCCGCCGCGAGCTGGAGGCCGAGGCCCGCAGGCTCGACATCCGCGGGCGGTCGAAGATGGGCAAGTCGGAGCTCAAGCGGGCCGTCCGCCGCGCCAAGGGCGGAGCTGATCGCCGGGCGTGACGCGTCGCCGTTCCTGCGCACGATCGGTGGGACGGCCAACGACGGGCTGATGCTGCCCGAGCAGGTGTGGGACGGCCGGCCGCCGACGGGCAGCCCGGGTCACGCGCTCGGCGAGGGCACGCGCTCGGCGACGCCGCTGGCGTGGACGCACGCGCAGACATCCGGCTCGCGTGGTCGATCGACGCGGGCGCGCCGATCGAGCGCCCGTCGATCGTCGCCTGCCGTTACACCGGCGCCCTCTGCGGATAAAGGTCCCTGCCGGCCGGAGCCCGAGCGCTCCAGCCGGACGTCTGCTCAGGCTCGAATGACCGGGTCGTCGGCCCGGAACAGGCCGTCGGGGTCGACCGCAGCCCGCACGGCCTCCAGGCGGCGCGCGGTCTCGGCGCCGAAGAAGCGCTCCGCACCGGCCGGCCGCTCGGTCAGCCCGGGGCACCGGCCGGCGTCCCACGGCGCGAGCGCGCCCGCGACGAGCGCCAGCTGCGCCTCGATCGCCGTCACCGGCGCGGCGTCCGACGGCACGCCGACCGCGTAGGTGCAGTACGACCCGGCGAGCGTGGCGAGCGCGCCGCCGCCCTGCGCGCTGCGCGCCAGGGCGCCGCCCGTGTGGCGCAGCTCCACGGAGGCCAGCGGCGAGTCCGAGCCGGGCCCGGCGACCGCCACCAGGTCGTCGATCGCGGCAGCCGGCAGGTCGCCCACCAGCTGGTGGTCGCTGAGCCCGGGGACCGGCCGCTCCGGGTCCATGTGCAGGTAGCCGAGCGCCGAGGGCGGGATCGTCGTGAAGGTGTCGAGCTCCGGCCGCAGCTCGCGCAGCGGGCGCAGCAGCTCCGCCCCGTCCGCCTCCGCACACTCGAAGGCGGCCTCGACCAGGGCGAACGAGCGCCCGCGCACCATCTCCGGCACGCCCGGAGTCGCCGGGAACTGCATCAGCCGCCCGACCGAGGTCACCTCGTCCGGCACCGTCGCGGTCCACTCGCGCCACGCCTGCAGGACCTCGGCGGAGCGCTCGAAGGGGAAGAACAGCGCGCCCGCGTAGACGTCCTCCAGCGGGACCAGCGAGAGCTCCATCGCCGTGACCACGCCGAAGCCCCCGCCGCCCCCGCGCAGTGCCCAGAACAGCTCGGGCTCGTGGTCGCGGTCCGTGCGGACCAGCTCGCCGTCCGCCGTCACGAGCCCGATCGCGGTGACGCGGTTGGCGGCCAGCCCGTGCCTGCGGGCGAGCCAGCTCAGCCCGCCGCCGAGCGTGTCGCCGACGACGCCGGCGCCGCGCGCAAAGCCCGCGAGCGCGGCCAGGCC
>JBOGYU010000563.1:0-3083 GCA_050696935.1 Solirubrobacteraceae bacterium
GCTCTCGACCCCGCACCCGGCGGCGGCGAGCGCGGCGACCGCGGCGGCGGCGAGCCTCAACTCGCCAGCAGCGGCTTCAGCGCCCGCCGGGCGTCCCGGAGGCCGATCCTGGCGAGGATCTCGTCGGCCAGCGCGAGGTAGTCCGCTCCCAGGTCCGGCCGGTGGTCGAGGATCGAGAGGCCCTTCTCGGCGGACTCCGCGTAGGCGATCGAGGACCGGATCACCGTGGAGAACACCTTGTCACCGTAGTGCTCGGCCAGCTGCCCGTAGGCCTCGCGCGAGTGGACCGTCCGCATGTCCGCGATGTTCATCACCACACCCAGCCACTCGAGGTCCGGGTTGTAGTACTCCTTCGACTGCTCGAGCACGTCGAGCGCCCCCTGCACCCCCTGTAGGGCGAAGTACTGCGCCTCGGAGGAGATCAGCGCCCAGTCCGCCGCCACCAGGCCGTTGATGGTGAGCAGGCCCAGGGCCGGCGGGCAGTCGATCAGCACCACGTCGTGCTGCTTGCGGGCGTCCTTCAACGCCCTGCGCAGCACCAGCTCGCGCCCGATCTTGCCGGACATCGAGCGCTCCACCTCCGCCAGGATCGGCGTGGAGGGGACGATGCCGTCGTGAACCGCCGCCCGCGCCTTCGCGTCGCCCGCCAGCACGTCGGCGATCGTCGGCGAGGCGTCCGGCGGGACGTCGAAGTAGTCCGACAGGTTGCCCTGCGGATCGAGGTCGATGGCGAGGACGTCGAGGCCGACGCGCCGCAGCACGTCGGCCAGGGTCCGCACCGATGTGGTCTTGCCCGTGCCGCCCTTGAGCGACAGGACCGCGATCGTCTCGGCCATTGCGGGCGGGCACGATACCGCCCGCTCCGCGTCTCACTCCGCAGTCGTGGCGGGAGCCGCGGTGACGGCGGGGCCGACTGTCGCCGTGTCCAGGAAGTAGAGGCTGTGGCGGCCGACCGTGACCTCGTCGCCGTCCGCGAGCGGGCTCCACTCCACCCGGCGGCCGTTGACGTAGATGCCGTTCAGCGACCGGTCGTCGAGCACGCGCACCCCCTCCGCCTGGCTCACGACCAGGGCGTGCCGCCGGGAGACCGTCGCGTCGTCGAACCGCAGGTCGGCGGCCAGGGAGCGGCCGATCCGCGTCCACTCGCGCGAGATCGCGACCACGACGTGGCGGCCGCTCTCCTCGTAGGCGAGGTACTTGCCCGGCGCCGTCAGGCCGGCCCGAGCCTCCTCGACCCAGGCGGGCTGCTCGTTCCGCGGGCGCTCGCCCGCGGCATCGGGCACCGAGCCCGAGATGGGCAGGGTTCCGGTGTTCTGGACGTCTCTCGTGCGTTCTTCCATCGTCCGCCTTCCGATCTTAGGGACCGGGTCAATGGAGGGGTCCGGGTGCCCGTGGCGAACGCAGTTCAAACCATGCTCGCTCTCATCAGGCACCGGCACCCGCTCATGGAGATCTCGCTCCTCCGTCAGAGCGTGGGGGCGCTGACCGCTCGCCGCCACGGGTGCGTCCACTGCCATCGTACCCCCTTGGTCGGCGAGGTCGTCCACCTGTACGGGGAGAGCCTCGTCTGCGAGCTGTGCCGGCCGCGCCGCCGAGAGCCGCCGCCGCGCTCCGAGCTGGTGCGCTCGCCCGAGCACCAGCGGGCCGTGAAGACACGGCCCCGTGCGGCCTGAGCACTATGCTTGCGCCGCCGTGGATCCCCTGACCGTCAACGTGACGATCGACCGCCCGCGCGAGGAGGTCTTCGCCTATCTGGCAGACATCGCGAACCACCCGGAGTTCAGCGACCACTACCTGAAGGATTGGCACCTGACGCGGATCGACTCCGTGGGCCGCGGCGCCGGCGCGCGCTACCGGGTCGACGCGCCATTGAACCGCTTCGGCTGGGCGGACATGACGTTCATCGAGGTCGAGCCGCCGCACCGGATCGTGGCGGTCGGCCGCGGCGGCAAGTTCAATCGGATCCAGTCCACCGCGATCTGGACGCTCGGTCCCGCCCCCGGCGGCGGGACCGAGGTGGAGTACATGATCGAGACCGTGCCCGCGCTCCCCACCGACCGGGTCGTCGAGGCGCTGGGCGGGCATCGCGGCTGGTTCAGGCGCAAGGTCCGCAAGGCCATGCAGCGCCTGCAGTCGATCCTCGAGGAGAACGAGGGCCGCGGCGCGCGTGCCACGGTGGCCGGCCTCTAGAATCCGGCGCCCGATGCCGCGCCGCCTCGCCCTCATCGTCGCCCTGCTCGCGCTGGCCGGCGCCGGCTGCGGCGGCGGGACGGGCGTCGTCACCACCGCCGAGACCGAGGGCCTGTACCTCGACATCGGGGGGCTCAAGTACCAGGTGCAGATGTCCCGGTACATGAACCCGAACGACCTGGAGGACCGCGCGTACTTCGAGGGCCTCCCGGAGACGACGCCCGAGCCGGCGCCCGACGAGACGTGGTTCGGCGTCTGGGTGCGCGTGCAGAACGTCTCCGACGAGCCGCGGCAGGCGGCCACGACGTGGGAGATCCACGACACGCAGGAGAAGATCTACCGGCCGGTGGCGCTGGACAGCCCGTTCGCCTACGAGCCCGGCGTGGTGCCGCCCCACACGGTCTGGCCGCTGCCCGACTCGGCCGCCGGCCAGGGGCCCACCCAGGGCCAGCTCCTGCTCTTCAGGGTGACCCACGAGTCGCTCCAGAACCGGCCGCTGGAGCTCAAGTTCCGCGCCGGGCAGAGCGAAGAGGGCACCTACGCGCTCGACGTCTAGAGGGCAGCTTCGAGGACCAGTCGCGCCGCCGGCGCCGCGGTCTCGCCGCCCGCACCCTGCGCCACGAACAGGACGCACACCGCCACCTCCGGGTCGCCCGCCGGGGCGTAGGCGGTGAACCACGCGTCGGTGTCGGTGACGTCCTCCTCCGGCGGCGGCTCGCCCGGCTCGGCCGGCACCGGGTCCTCGCTCACCGTCGACCGCAGCTCGGCGGTGCCGGTCTTCCCCGCCACCACCACACCCGGGAGGCGGGCGCCGACGCCCGTTCCGCCGGTCACCACCGCGCGCATCGCGCGGTCGACGAAGCGGGCGATGCCCGGCCGCGTCACCTGCGAGG
>JBOGYU010000564.1:0-3073 GCA_050696935.1 Solirubrobacteraceae bacterium
CCAAGCTGGTGGACGTGCGCTCGCCGCAGGAGTACTCCGGCGAGCTGATCGCGATGCCCGGCTACGAGCAGGAGGGCGCGCAGCGCGCCGGGCACATCCCGGGCGCGAAGTCGATCCCCTGGGCGCAGGCCGTGCGCGAGGACGGCACCTTCAAGTCGGCCGACGAGCTGAGCGAGCTGTACGGCTCCAAGGGCGTCACGAACGGCGCGCCGATCATCGCCTATTGCCGGATCGGCGAGCGCTCGGCGCACACGTGGTTCGTGCTGCACGAGCTGCTCGGCAAGGACGACGTCAAGAACTATGACGGCTCGTGGACCGAGTGGGGCAACCTCGTCAACGTGCCGATCGAGAAGTCCTAGCCAGCAGGTCCTCGAGGATGCGTGCGGTCGCGCCCCAGATGGTGTGGCCGCGCGCCTCGAACGTCGGGGTGCGGAAGGGGATGCCCTTCCGCACCAGGCGGCGCTCCCCGTAGCCGTCGCGCAGCTCGCCGAGCGGCAGCTCGAGCACCTCGTCGACCTCGGCGTGGGCGACGACCCAGGCGAAGCCCTCCTCGATCACGCCGACGAAGGGGTAGATCGCGTAGTTGGTGACGAAGGTCGGCGTGGGCGGGAGCGCGCCCACCACGTGGACCGTCTCCGGCGGCAGGCCGACCTCCTCCTGGGCCTCGCGCAGCGCGGTCTGAAGCAGCGCCTCGCCGGGGTCGCGCCGGCCGCCGGGGAACGAGATCTCGCCGGCGTGGCGGCGCAGGTCGTGCCGGCGGCGCGTGAAGACGGCGTGCAGCTCCCCGTCGCCGTCCTCATACAGCGGCACGAGCACCGCGGCGTCCTTGCCGCCGTGGACGTCTATGGCCTCCGCGTCCGCGGGCGCCAGAAGCACGGCGGCGAGCTGCTCGGCGGCGCTCAGGCCAGCTCGACCCGCTCGTCGAACGCCACCTCGCCCTCGAGCGTGCGGTGGACCGGGCACTTGGCGGCGATCACCCGCAGGCGCTCGACCTGCTCCTCCTCGAGGTGGGCCGGCATCGTGATCACGAGCTCGAAGCGGGTCGGGTAGCCGCGCTCCGCGGGCGTGTAGCGGCAGTCGACCTGCATCCCCGAGACGTCCCAGCCCTTGCGCTGGGCGTACATCTCCATCGTGACGGCGGTGCAGGAGGCCAGCGAGGCGGCGAGCAGCTCCTGCGGGCTGGGGCCGCGGTCGTCGCCGCCGGACCGGGCGGGCTCGTCGGCGACGAGCGTGTGGTCGCCGACCCGGACGTCGTGCGTGAATCCCTCGCGCCGGCGCGCGACGGCCCGCATCGACCGGGTGCCGCTGTTGCGATGCAGGAGAGCCATCAGTCCTCCAACAGATTGAACACCATGCCGGTCAGGACCTTCGGGAAGAAGTAGGTCGACTTGGGCGGCATGCTCTCTCCCGCGGCCGCCACCTCGCGCACATGGGCGATCGGCGTGCCGCGCATGAAGAAGGCCGCCTGCGCGGTGCCGGCCTCCACGCGCTCGCGCGCCTGCGCGGCGTCGCGCGCGTACTCGAGCCCGTTCAGGTGGCTGATGTCGTCCTCGCTCATCCCGAGCGCGCCGCGCAGCACGAGCGCCTCGAGCACTGCGGTGTCCAGCGCGCGGTAGGGCTCGGGCTTGTCCGGAAGCGCGGCCGCGGCGATCGCCGGGTCGCGCAGGGTGAGCATCAGGGGGCGGCGGTGGTGGGCGTCCAGGTAGCCCATGCGGACCGGACCGTCGCCGGCGGGCTCGAGGTCGTCGGTGGGCGCGGCCTCGAAGTCGCGCTCGATCGCGGCGCGCAGCGCCTCGCGGCGGCCGTCGTCGAGCTGGGTCAGGAGCCGATGCGTGGGGAAGACGGTCAGGCCCGGGTCCTGGAGCGCGACCAGGCACATGAGCACGTGGCCGGCGCCGCCCTCCGCCTGGTAGGCGCGCGCGGTCTCGTACCGGTGGTGCCCGTCGGCGATCAGGAGCTCGGTGCCGGCGAGGGCGGCGGTCACGGCTGCGGTCCTCTCCGGGTCGGCGACCCGCCACAGCCGGTGGACGGTGCCGTCGTCGTCGGTCAGCTCGCCCCAGGGGCTCGTGTCCTGCGCGAGCGCGTCCCACGCCGCCCCGGCGGGGTCGTCGTACAGGCTGAAGATGGGGGAGAGGTTCGCGTTGGTCGCGCGCGTGAGGCGCAGCCGGTCCTCCTTCGGGCCGGGGTGCGTGCGCTCGTGCGGGCGGATGCGGCCGGGCCCGTAGTCCTCGATCCGCACGCGCGCGAAGAACCCGTGGCGCGTCCGCCGGCGGCCATCCGGGCCGGTGTACTCCTGCTCGAGCGCCCACAGCGCGGGCTGCTCGTCGCGGACGAGCACGCCGTCGCGCCGCCAGCCCTCGAATACGGCGGCGGCGTGGGCGTACGGGTCGGCCTCGGAGTGCGGCAGGTCGATCTCGACGACGTTGTACGGAGAGCGGGCGAGCAATGCGGCCCGCTGCGGGCCGTCGATCACGTCGTAGGGCGGCGCGGCGACGGCCTGCAGGCCGCCGACGCGCTCGAGGTCGTAGTGGAGGGCCCGGAAGGGCTGGACGTCGGCCATCGCGCCGCAGGCTAGCGGCGCACCCCGAAGTCCACCGTGTACGTCGCGCCGGCGGCGTCGCTCACCGGGACGCCGACCACGACGCCCACGCCGAGCTCGCGGTAGGAGCGCTTGAGGATGTTCGCGCGATGACCGGGCGAGTCCATCCACGCCTGCACGGCGCCGCGGGCGGTCGCGAGCGAGCCGGTGCCCCAGGCGAGGTTCTCCCCCAGCGCCCAGCCCTGGTCGCGGCGGACGTAGCGGGCGCGCATGATCCGGTCGACCATCGTCACGCCCCGCGGGGTGGTGTGCTCGAAGAAGCCGTCGGCGACCATGGCGCGCGAGTGGCCGAGCGCGGCGCGGCGCAGGCGGGCGTTCTCGCGCATGGCGGGGAGGCCGTCGCGGGCGCGCACCTGGTTGTGCAGGCAGAGGATCGCGGAGCGCACGCGGGCGAGGTTGTCCGGAGTGGGCTCCAAGTCGGCATCGGCGCACTCCTGGGCGGCGCGGGCGCGATCGCCGGCCGCGACGGCGACC
>JBOGYU010000565.1:0-3061 GCA_050696935.1 Solirubrobacteraceae bacterium
GGGTCGATGTGCAGCCGCAGCCGGAGGCGCGCGCGCCGGCGGATGCGGGCGCGGGCCCGCTCGTATCCCTCCGCCACGTGGGGGTCGGCGCCGAACACCGCTTCGAAGAGGGCCCCGCCGTAGGCGTCGGCGTCGCCGCGCCGCAGCTCGGCCAGACGGGCGAGCGTGGCTTCGCTGAAGTCGGGCGCACCGCGGTACTCGGTGTCATCGACCCGGAACGCCACCTCTCGCATGCCGATCCGGACCGAGAGGTCGTCGAAGTCGCGGACGGCGTGCAGGGCGCGGGCCACGGGCGGCGGCGGCGGTGGTGGGGGCGGGTCCGGCACCGCCTGGGCGCGGACCTCGACGATCGCGGCGAGGCCGTTGAAGACGTCCAGCAGCGCCTCGTCGACGTTGTCCCACGACTCAACGGCGCGTGCGTCCGTCGGCAGGGCCTGGAAGTCCTTGAACCTCGTGTACTGGAGCGGGACCGCGCGCAGCACGATCGGGACGACGACCGCCTTCCCCTCCCGGTGGCGGGCGAGCGCCCGCTCGACCTCGACGTCGCGGATGTAGCTCGAGTTCAGGAAGTCGTTGCTCAGCAGCAGCAGGATGATGTCCGCGCGGTCCAGGGCCTGGTGGATCTCGTCGCCCCACGACCCACCGGCCGGGATCTCGCGGTCGTGCCAGCCCTCGATGCGCCCGTCGTCTCGCAACGTGGCCAGGCTCGCCTCGAGCTTGAGCCGCAGCTCCTCGTCCTCGTGCGCGTATGAGTAGAACAGTCTGAGGGGGCGCGGCATGTGCCGATAGTCTCAAGACTGGCGTCCCGTGTGCAAGCGCTCCCCGGCTGGCCACCGGGCGCCGAGGTCCGTAGGCTTGCCCCGTGCCGGAGCCGCTCTGCTTCGTGGTGATGCCGTTCGGCGTCAAGCCGGACGGTCTCGGCGGCTCGGTCGACTTCGACGCCGTGTACGCCGACCTGCTCGCGCCGGCCATCCGCGACGCGAGGCTCGACCCGCTGCGCGCCGACCAGGAGCTCGTCGGCGGGCTCATCCACAAGCCGATGTACGAGCGGCTGATCCTCGCCGACTACGCCATTGCCGACCTGACGACCGCCAACGCGAACGTCTTCTACGAGCTCGGCGTCCGCCACGCCGTCCGGCCGTACTCGACCGTGCTCGTGAGCGCCGACGTCAAGCGCGTCCCGTTCGACCTCGCGCCCGACCGCGTCCTCCCCTACGCCCTCGACGGCGCCGGCCGCCCGGCGGATGCGGCGGGTGACCGTGAGGCCCTCGCGAAGGCGCTCGAGGCGGCGCGCAGGACGACGACCGACAGCCCGGTGTTCCAGCTCATCGGCGACCTGCCCCGTCCCGAGATCGACCGGCTGAAGACCGACGTGTTCCGCGAGGCGGCCACGTACTCGGCCGCCGCGAAAGAGCGCCTCGCGGCCGCCCGGGCCGAGGGCGCCGGCGCGCTGCGCGAGGTCGAGGAGGACCTCGGCCGGCTCGAGGACGTCGAGGCCGGCGTGCTGGTCGACCTGCTGCTGTCCTACCGCGCCACGGAGGCGTGGGACGACATGACCCGCCTGGGGGAGGCGATGCCCGAGCCGGTCCGCCGCACGCTGCTCGTCCGCGAGCAGTACGGCTTCGCGCTCAACCGCGCCGGTCGCTCGCAGGACGCCGAGCGCGAGCTGCTGGCCGTGCTGGAGGATCACGGGCCGAGCAGCGAGACGCTCGGCCTGCTCGGCCGCGTGTACAAGGACCGCTGGGAGGCCGAGCGCGGCGGCTCGGTCCTGAAGGCCCAGGGCCACCTGGACAAGGCGATCGACGCCTACCGCCGCGGCTTCGAGGCCGACTGGCGCGACGCCTACCCCGGCGTCAACGCGGTCACGCTGATGGAGATCCGCGAGCCGGGCGGCGCGCAGCAGCAGGCGCTCCTCCCGGTCGTGCGGTATGCGAACCGCCGGCGCATCGACGGGGGCGCGCCGGACTACTGGGACCACGCGACGCGGCTCGAGCTCGGCGTCATCGGCCGCGACCACGGCGAGGCGATCGCCGGCGCGACGGCCGCGCTGGCGGCGGTCCGGGAGACGTGGGAGCCCAGGAGCACGGCCTACAACCTCTCGCTCATCCGCCAGTCGCGGGCCGAGCGCGGCGAGGCGGTCGACTGGGCCCACGAGATCGAGCGCGAGCTGGTGGAAGCGGCCGGGAAGGCCTGAGGAGGCGGCACATGGACTCCGAACGCGAGGCGCGCGCGATCATCGATTCCAACGACGCTTCGGCCGCCGAGCTGAAGGAGCTCGCGGGCGCACTGCGCGAGGCCGGGCGCACCGGCCTCGTCGCGGAGATGCTGACCGCCGTCGCGCGTCGCGCGCTCGACGGCCGGTGGCGCCCGGACGAACGCGCGGAGCTGGCGACGAAGGTGCTGCGCGACCACCAGCAGTTCGGGTACGCCCGCCGGCTGCTCAGCCGCGTGCGCACCCCAGCCGGAGACAGCGAGGAGCTGCGCCAGCAGCACGCGCTCTGCACGTACAAGGATCTCGAGCTGCCGGCCGGGCGCCGCCTGGACCGGGCGCTGGCGATCCTCGAGGAGGGCGGCCCGCTGGACCGGAGCACCAGCGCCGAGACGCTCGGCATCGCCGGGGCGATCTACAAGCGGCGGTGGGAGGTGAACGCGAAGCGCGCCGACCTCGAGAACGCGCTGTGGTGCTACCGCCGCGGGTTCGAGCAGGAGGACCATCCCGAGCGCTGGTACGCCGGCGTCAACGCCGCGTTCGTCGCCGACCGGCTCGCCGCGCTCGAGGACCAGGCGCTCGGGGTGTCGAGCCGGGCAAAGGCGCTGCGCGAGCAGGCCGACCGCATCCGCACCCAGATCACCGAGCAGCTGGAGGGCGGCGACAAGGGGTGGAACGACGCGACGATCGGCGAGGCGCTGTTCGGCCTGGGCCGGTTCGACGCCGCCTGCGAGCCGCTGGCCGCCGTGGCGTCGAAGACGGAGGACCTGTGGCGCCAGGAGACGACCGCGATGCAGCTCGCCGCGCTCGCGGACCTCCGCGGCGTCGCCGACGACCCCGGCGCCGCCAAGG
>JBOGYU010000566.1:0-3050 GCA_050696935.1 Solirubrobacteraceae bacterium
CCTTGAGTCGCCGCGACTCAAGGGGTCTGACCCCTTTTAGGTTCGTGGGGTCGGGACCCCAAATCCGGGTGATCGGGGCGTCGGCGCCGCGGCGGGCGGGTACCGTCCGGCCATGCGCGTCGTCGTCGCCCACCGCCGGGAGGGGGAGCGGCAGCGGATCGGAACCGTGCTCGCCGGGGTCGGGCACGAGGTGCTGGAGGCCGCCGACGAGGGCGAGGCGCTCGCGCGCTGCCTGGAGTGGGCGCCCGACGTTGCGATCCTCGAGTCCGCCGTCGGCGAGTCCCTGCTGGAGCGGATCAAGGGGGACGCGCACGCCTTCGGCACCGCCGTGGTGCTGGTCGAGCCCGCCGAGCCGGGCGTGGAGCGCGCGCTGGAGGTCACCGGGCGCGGCGTGCAGGACATCCTGGTCGAGCCCGTCCGCGCGGCCGAGCTGCTGACCCGCGTCCACGCCGCCGGGTGCACCAAGGTCCTCCAGGAGGAGCTGATCGCCCAGGCCGACCGGCTGGAGGCCCTGATCTTCGAGGATCCGCTGACGGGGCTCTCCAACCGCCGCTTCATCCTCACGCAGCTCGGCGGGCTGATCAGCGGCGCCCGCCGCCACGACCGCGCGCTCGGCATCGCGATCATCGACATCGACCACTTCAAGGCGGTCAACGACACCCACGGGCACGCGGAGGGCGACCGGGTGCTCGCCGCCGTCGCGCACGCGCTGCGCAGCCATCTGCGCGCGGAGGACCAGCTCGGCCGGCTCGGCGGCGAGGAGTTCCTGGCGCTACTGCCCGACGCGGACGCGCGCGCCGCCCGCGCGGCGGCGGAGAAGATGCGCGCCAGCGTCGCCAGGACGGGCGTGACGGTCAGCATCGGGTGGGCCGCGTGGGACGGCGAGCGCCCCGAGGAGCTGCTGCGCCGGTCCGACGATGCGCTGTACGTCGCCAAGGCCCGCGGCCGCGACTGCGCGGTCGGCGCTCCTGCTACCCTGCCTCGCCGCACATGACCGCAATGACCCCCGAACACAAGCGGGAGATCGTCGAGCGCTTCGGCAAGGCCGAGGGCGACACCGGCGCCACCGAGGTCCAGATCGCGCTCCTCACGCGGCGCATCAACCACCTCACCGAGCACCTGCGCGACCACAAGCACGACCACCACTCGCGCCGCGGGCTGCTGATGCTGGTCGGCCGCCGCCGCCGCTTCCTCAACTACCTTCAGAAGAAGGACCTCGAGGGCTACCGCTCGCTGATCCGCGAGCTCGGCCTGCGCCGGTAGTGGTCATCGCCGCCGGTGAGCCGGCGCCTGAGTTCCGGCTGACCGCCGCCGGAGGGTCCGACTTCACCCGCGCGGACCTGGAGGGCCGAACGACGGTCCTGGTCTTCTACCCGTTCGCGTTCTCGCCGGTCTGCACCGACCAGCTCGGCCTCTACAACGAGGTGCTGGACGAGTTCCGCGCCCGGGGCGCCACGCTGTACGGCGTGTCGTGCGACGCCACGTGGTCCCAGCAGGCGTTCCGTAAGCACCTGAACCTGGGCATCGAGCAGCTCTCGGACTTCGAGCCCAAGGGCGCCGCGTGCCGCGCGTTCGGCGTCCTGCACCCCGGCGGCTTCCCGCAGCGCGCGATCGTCGTCATCGGGCCCGACTGCGTGGTGCGCTGGAGCTACGAGGCGCCGAGCCCGGGCGAGCTGCCGGGCGCCAACCTGATCTTCGACGCACTCCCGGCCTGAGCGACCTCCGTTCCGCCCCGCTACTGCCGATCGGCCCCGACGACCACGTCCGCGGCCCGGACGGGGCGCAACCGGCGATCGTCTACGGCGACTACGAGTGCCCGTTCTGCGCCGCGCTGGAGGCACGGCTGCACGAGCGCGCGCTGCGGGTCGCGTTCCGCCACTTCCCCGTGCGCTCGAGCCACCCGCGCGCCCACGCCGCCGCCTGCGCGGCCGAGGCGGCGGCGCTCCAGGGGCGGTTCTGGGCGATGCACGACGCCCTGTTCGCCGACCAGGGCCGGCTGGAGGACCCGCACCTGTGGGCGCGGGCCGAGCGCCTGGGGCTCGACGTGGCGCGGTTCGACGCCGACCGGCGCTCGGAGGCGGTCGCGGCGCGGGTGCGCGAGCACTTCCAGGGCGGCGTGCGCGCCGGCGTGGTGACGACCCCCACGATGTTCGTGGGCGGCGATTCGTACGCCGGCCGCGCGGCGCTCCGGTAATCAAGGCGCTCGCGCTCGCTTGCGAGTGCGAGTAAGCCGCATACGGTAATCAAGGCGCTCGCACGAGCTCGCGAGTGCGAGTAAGCCGCATACGGTAATCAAGGCGCTCGCGCGAGCTTGCGAGTGCGAGTAAGCCGCATACGATTTCCGCCGAACCACGACGACGCTGGGGCCGTACACCTATGTCGACCGTGCCGACCGATGCCCAGCTCATGGAGCGCCTCAGCGCCGACGCCACCGGCGAGGCGCTGCGCACGCTCTATCGCTCCTACTCGGGGGAGCTGCTGGGCTTCGCCCTGAACGCCCTCGGCGAGCGCGGAGCCGCCGAGGAGGTCGTCCAGGAGGTCTTCACCCGCGCGTGGCGGAGCGCGGACCGCTACGACCCGGCGCGGGGGAGCGTGCGGACCTGGCTGTACCAGATCGCCCGCCACGCGATCATCGACATGCGGCGGCGCGCCTCGGCGCGGCCGGCGCTCGCAGCCGGCGAGGCGCCGGCCGAAGGCGGTGTGAGCGGCGACTCGATCGAGCAGGCGATGCTCGGGTGGCAGGTCGCGGCGGCGCTCGAGCGGCTGACGCCCGAGCACCGGCAGATGATCCGGCTGGCGCACTTCCAGGGGCTCTCCGTACGTGAGATCGCCGAGCGGTGCGAGCTGCCGGTCGGCACCGTCAAGAGCCGCACGTGGTACGCCCTGCGCTCGCTGCGGCTCGTGCTGGAGGAGATGGGAGTCGTGCCATGACCGGCTGCGATGACCTGCGGCCCGCCCTCGGCGCCTACGCGCTGGGCGCCCTCGACGCCGACGAGGCGGCGCGCGTGCGCCGCCACCTGCAGGAGTGCCCGGCGTGCGCGGCCGAGTAC
>JBOGYU010000567.1:0-3047 GCA_050696935.1 Solirubrobacteraceae bacterium
GAGCGCCGCGAGGCCCGCACCCGCGCCGACCGACCGCGCGGCGGTCACCGCGTGAGCTCGGCCTCCCGCCGCACCCCGGTCGGCAGCGAGCCGTAGTAGCCGTAGTCGGACGCGCTGACCCTGCTGCGGTTGAACACCAGGCCGAGGATCGGGGCCTGCACGGCCCGCAGCGTCTCGACCGCCCGGCGGATGTTGCGCCGGCGGCTGCGGCGTGCGTCGACCACCACGATGACGCCGTCGGTGTAGCGGGTGAGCACCACCGCGTCGACGATCGCGAGCACAGGCGGGCTGTCGACGAGCACGATGTCGTTGTCGTGCGAGAGCTCGGCCATCGCGCCGGCCATCGTGGCCGACGACAGCCGCTCCGCCGTGTCCTCCGCCAGCCGCCCGGCAGGGACCGCCGCCAGCACGCCTCCGCGGCGCCGGACGGCGTCGGGCAGCGCGACGGCGTGGCGGGAGAGGTCGAGGTCCTCGGCGCGGCCGGATGTGAGCAGCTCGCCCAGGCCCGGCGCCTGCTGGAGCCCGAACGCGTCGTGCAGCGTCGGGCGGCGCAGGTCGCCGTCGACGGCCATGACGCGGCGGCCGTCGGCCGCCAGCGCGCGCGAGAGGTTGCTCGTGACGTAGGTCTTGCCGGACGCCGCCTCCGGGCTGGTGACCAGCAGGACGTTGCGCCGGGCGTGTGTCTGGTGCCCGCGCCCGGACGGCTCGGAGACGGGTTGCGCGGAGAGCGTGAACTCCACCTGCGCGCGGAGCTTGCGGAAGGCCTCCAGCGCCTTCGGCTCGCCGGACGCCGACTTGGGCAGCTCGGCCAGGACGGGCAGGCGGAGGTCCAGCGCCGCTTCCTCGGCAGAGTGGTAGCGGTCGGTCAGCGCGAGTCGCAGCAGGGCCGCCGAGGAGCACAGGACGAGCGCCACGACGAGGGCAAGGATCGCGTCGCGCAGCGGCTTGGGCGACACGGGCTCGCGCGGCGCGATGGCGGGCTGGATGATGCGCACGTTGTCCGTCGGGCTCAGCGCCACGTCGGCGAGCCGGCCCTGGAGCGCCTGCAGCTCGGCCTCGAGCGCGGCGGCCTCCGCCGAGCCCGCCGGCGACCGGCGCAGCTGCCGGCGGATCTCCGTCACGCGCCGCTGGGGGCCGGCCAGCAGCCGGCGGCGCTCGGCGTCCTCCAGGTTCGCGACCTCCGCGGCGAACGCCTGCGCATAGGCGTTGGCGTAGGCCGCGGCGGTGGCGGGCTCGGGCGACTCGCCGCTGAACTCCAGCACCAGCAGGTCCGGCTCGGGCGTGACCTCGACGCGGCCGTCGAGCGACTCGCGGAAGCCGCCCTCCTTCTGCGCGGCATCCAGGATCCGCGTCGTCTGGGCGAGCTCGGCGTAGAAGTTGGTGGCCTGGAGGAGCTGGTCGGTGCCGAGCGCCGGGCCGTCCGCCTGCTGCGAGGGGATCACCTGCGCCAGCGCGGAGCCGCGGTAGACGTCGGTGCGGGAGGAGCTCGCGACGTAGGCGGCCACGGCCGCGATCAGCGCGAGGCCCGCGAGCCACCAGCGTGAAGACCACAGCAGGCGAAGTTGTTGCTTGGAGTCCATGGCGAGGTGGCTTACGCGGAGGGTATCGACGCGACCGGCCCGTCCCTCAACCGAAGGCCAGGAGATGGCGGGCGAGGCCCTCGCGGAAGCGGCGCGGGTGGAAGCGGGCGGCGTGCTCGCGCAGCGGCGCCTCCGGCCAGTCGCGCGCCTCGAAGCGCACGATCGCCTCGCACAGCGAGTCCACGGTCTGCTCGGGGAACAGGAGCCCGGTCGTCCCGTCGATCACCGAGTCGCGAGCGCCGCCCGTCCCGTAGGCGATCACCGGGACGCCCGCCGCCTGCGCCTCGACCGGCACGATCCCGAAGTCCTCCTCCGCCGGGAACAGCAGCGCGCGGGCGGCGGCGAGCAGCTGCGCCAGCTCGGCGTCGGGAACGCGGCCGAGGAGCTCGACCGTGGGCCCGGCGGCGGCACGCACCGCCTCGTACGCCCGCCCGTCGCCGACCACCTTCAGGGGGCGGCCGAGCCGGCTGCACGCCGCCACGGCGAGGTCGGCGCGCTTGTACGGCACGAGCCGGCTCAGGAACAGGTAGTGGTCCCCGTCTTGGCGGGGTGTGCCGAGCAGGCGGTCGACGTCGACGGGCGGGTGGAGCACCGTTGCCTCGCGGCCGTAGAAGCGGCCGATCCGGTCGGCGACGAAGCTCGAGTTGGCGAGGTAGGCGTGCGGGTTTCTCGACGCCTTGAGGTCTTGGCGGCGCACGTGGGCGAGCAGCGCCGGCGCTATGAGCCGGCCGACCGGCCCGAGCGCCTCGTCGCGCAGGAACGCCGGATCCCAGACGTAGCGCATCGGCGTGTGGCAGTAGCAGACGTGCAGGCTGCCGCGCGGCGCGCGCACGTTCTTCGCGCACGCGTGGTTGCTGGAGAGCACCAGGTCGAACCCGCGCAGGTCGAACGAGCGGAAGGCGGCGTCCATCAGCGGCAGCAGCTTCGGGTAGATGCGCGGCGCGCGCGGGATCCGGTTCAGGAACGAGGCGTGCACCGGGCGCTCGGTGATCTGCGGCGGCCATGGCGCGGGGTCGTAGACGGACGTGAACAGCTCGGCCTGCGGGAACACGTCGAGCATCGCCATCACGACCTGCTCAGAGCCGCCGGGCACGGTCAGCCACTCGTGGGTGATGGCCACGCGCGGGTAGCGGGCGCGCACGGCCGCGACGGGATCGGCGCTCACGGCGCGCCATTTCAGCAGGACCGCTAAGGATCGGCGGGCCGGCGCCGATACGTGTTGTGCACGCTCACTGACAAGGGCACACCCGTCGCGAGGCGGGGCCGCAAAGCCAGGGATCTCTCAGAGACGGCCCGGCTGCCAAAGGGAGGAAGTTCGTGGCGAGCGATCGCCGCAGGCGGGGCCGCCTGCACATCTGGCTGCTGATCCTCGGCCTGCTCATGGCCGTGACCGCCGCGTCGCCGGCGAGCGCCCGCGACTCGGGGCGCGAGGCCTCGGCCCGCACGGCCGCCGGTGCCTGCGAGTCG
>JBOGYU010000568.1:0-3038 GCA_050696935.1 Solirubrobacteraceae bacterium
GTCGAAGGCCCGCCCGCACCGCCCGGTCATGGATCACCGCTGAACTGCATGTCCCAGGACTTCGTGTCTGCCTGGGCGGCGTGACACTCGCGGCCACCTGGACGGGCCGCCGGCCGAGGCCGGCGCGTTGCCACGGTTGGGGGCCGAGCGGCCCCCGCGGCCGAGTGGGCGATCCGCCGGACCATCCAGACTAGTACACGCGGCCGAAATTACGACGCATTCCGGCGGGCCCGGCCCGCGCCTGCCGGCCACGTGTACAAGCTTGTCGATCGTGGGGCATGATGGTCGGGTGATCGAGACGGTGGGCTCCTGGCGGGAGCTGGACGAGGCGATCGCCGACACGCGCTGGTGCCCGCACCCGCAGCGCGTGCATTCGACGCTGGTATGGCGCGGGCTGGCGCGCTCGAGCTACTCGAACGTGTCGAGCCTGGCGCGGTTGAGCGCCGACTACCCGCAGCTCGAGCGCCACCTGGTCCGCAACTTCCGCAAGTACGCGCACCGTGAGGCGCCGGGGCCGACGATGTGGGACTGGCTGTCGCTGGCCCAGCACCACGGCCTGCCGACGCGGCTGCTGGACTGGACCTTCTCCCCGCTGGTGGCGCTGCACTTCGCGACCGCGTCGTGGGCCGACGACGAGGCGATCCTGCTGGCGGTGGACTGCGAGGGGGCGCACGAGCTGCTGCCCGGGACGCTGCGGGACGCCCTGCGGCGGGAGGGGTCGCTCGTGTTCACCACGCAGATGCTCGCCGCCCACGCCGAGGACCTGGGGGGCTTGGACGCTTTGACGGAGGAGACCCCGTTCGTGCTGTTCTTCGAGCCGCCGTCGCTCGACGAGCGGATCGTCAACCAGGCCGCCGTGCTGTCGGCGATCTCGGACGCGCGCTGCCACATGGAGGACTGGCTGGAGGGCCGGCCGGAGCTGTGGCGGGCGTGGCGGATCCCGCCCTCGCTGAAGGCCGAGGTGCGCGAGCGGCTCGACCAGGCGCACGTGAACGAGCGCGTGCTGCTGCCGGGGCTCGACGGGCTCGCCGCATGGCTGCGGCGCTACTACTCGCCGCGGCGCGCGACGGGCGACACAGGGGGCGGAGGGTCGATGGCCGGCGAGGGCGGCGGGCAGCAGGAGGGGTCGATGGCGGGGCCGCCGGCCGAGGGGCCTTAGCCGCCGAGCGGCGAACCTGCGCGACGCCGCCCATGCGATCCGGCTACCCGGTTCGCATACACGCATCAACTGGAGTATGCTCTGATGCGTGCGTACGACGATCGAGTTCGACCCCGACGTGGCGGCGGAGCTCTCCCGCCGCCGGGCGGAGGGGCGGGGAACCCTGCGCGATGACGTCAACCGGCTGGTCCGGCTGGGGCTTGCGCGCGAGCGCGAGCAGGAGCCGGGGACTCGCACGCGCTTCTGCACGCCGACGTTCGACAGCGGCCGGCCGCTCACGTCGGTCGACGACGTCGAGGCCGCCATCGTCCACGCGGAGGGCGAGGACCACCGCTGATCCTCGTCGACGCCAACCTGCTCGTCTACGCGGTGCACGTGCAGTTCGAGGCGCACGTACAGGCGAGAGCGTGGCTCGACGACCGGCTCAACGGAACCGAACGAGTGGGGCTACCGTGGGGAGCATTGCTGGCCTTCCTCCGCCTGTCGTCGAGCCCGCGCGTCCTCAGCCGCCCGATGCCGCTCCGCGACGCTGTGGCGGTCGTGGCGGCGTGGCTTGCGCTCCCGTCGACGTGGATCCCGCAGCCGACCGACCGCCACGCGGAGACGCTCGCCGAGCTGCTGGCACCGGAGACCAAGTCCGAGCTGGTGCCGGACGCGCACCTCGCCGCGCTGGCCATCGAGCACGGATTGCTGCTCTGCAGCACCGACCGCGACTTCGCGCGCTTCGACGGCCTCCGCTGGACCGATCCACTGCGATCAGGATGAAGCTGGCGGGAGTGAGGTGGGGCGACGCAGACGCTCCGTCGCCACGGCTCTCACTCAATGCCTGAAAAGGACGGTTATGACGAATTGATTAGCGCGGTTTGCAGGGCTTTCGATTCGTTTCGTCAGCCTTCTCCGGGGCGCCGGAGCACCCCGGAGATCTGAGATCAGCCGCCGTTGTGCGCTCCAGCCAGCGCGTGCGCGCCGTGGCCGACGCTCTTCACGGCCTCGCTGTACATCGCCATCTCGTTGCCAACCGCCTCGCCGGTGACTGCGGGCACGACGCCGAAGTTCTCGACGATGAGACTGGCGTCGAGGCTCGCGCGACGGAACTCCTCGTCCATGGGTAGCGCCGCGCACTGCGCCTCGCTGCCGTGGAGCATGAAGAAGCCGCCGAGGTCACCGCCATGTGGATCGAGCAGCGACACGTCCATGCCCTCGATCCGCCCGTCGGACTGCATGCGCGCAAACATCCCGACGAATTGGTTGAACACCTCGACGGCCCGCTCCTCGCGACCGCGCACAGGCTGTCCGAACCCGACGAACAAGGCCCGATCTGCCATCACGACTCCTTCCTGTCGCTGACGATCCGAACCTCTCAGAACGGCCTGCACGACGCAAGGGGCGCTCGGTGTCTCAGCGAACTTCCTCTCACTCAGCACGCCGAGCGTCACGACGCCATCCAGCCCCCCAACTCAAGGTTGCGGCCGACACGCAGCCCAACGACATGCCTGCAAACACCCATGAAACGACGAGCCCACTGCTGTCCCGCGACAGGCCTGATACGGCTCAATACGGCGGGGTTTCGCCCAATGAATGGCCCTACGCCGAGTGACCGCCGGCCGCGCGGCTAGTTACAGAACAGGCATGTACGCAAGGCAGGAGCGCGGTGCGTCAGCAGCGCACGCCTGCCGCTATGGCGCGGGCGGTCCTCGCCGCCGGGCGTCGTCGCCGAGTTGGGGCCGCAGCACGAACAGCCCGCTGATCTCGTTCTCTATGGCGCTCACGACCGTGATCCCGCTACCGGGGAACCTGTAGTTGCTCCAGGTCCCGGCGAACTCGGGCTCGTCAAGCCCGGGGACCACGTCGAAGAACGCGACTTCCCGAAGCTGGCCGG
>JBOGYU010000569.1:0-3037 GCA_050696935.1 Solirubrobacteraceae bacterium
TATCCGGAGCTGCGCCTGCGGCTGAACGCGGTGCTGCGGCGCACGCGGGAGCGGCGCGGGCGCGGGCGGCTGCGGGTCGGCGAGCTCGAGCTGGATCCGGCGGCGCGCGAGGTGCGGTTGCGAGGGCGGCGGATCGCCCTGTCGCAGAAGGAGTTCGCGCTGCTCCGCGCGCTGGCGGTCGAGCCGACTCGCGTCTGGACGAAAGAGGAGCTGCTGCGGGACGTCTGGGGCTTTCGCACGCTCGGTACCAGCCGACACAAAAGACCCACAGCGGCCGGGGAGTCGACGGCCTCCGCGCGCATGCGGTTCCAGCGCCATTCTCGCAGCGCATCCGGGGCCCGCATGGGGTGTCGGTGGATGGCGGGGCGCCCGCCGAGGGCGGGGCTAGGCTCTTTGGTTCGAATGTCTGGGTATCGGTCCACGCCTGAGCAGGAGGCGGTGCTGGCGCACCCGCCGGATCGGCATGCGCGGCTGCTGGCTGGGCCGGGAACGGGCAAGAGCGCCACTGTGGTGGCCTGCCGGCACTCATGTCGCTCATTGCCTTTGACCTGATCGCTGCATGGACCTGGGGGGGTCTTTCGTCGGCGTGGAACTCAACCCCGAGCCCGCCGCCCTGGCTCGTCGACGCATCGCTGACGACGCTGCCGCCAACCCTTGAGGTCGACGCAACGGCCAGCCGACGCCAGCCGGCTCCGGCTGAACTTCCGCGCGACCGAGGCCACGCGGCCCGCGGCGGGCTGTGATCAGGTGTTCACCGCCCGGCGTGCCCATCGACGCGGCGTGTCCTTGCCGTGGGTTCAAGCCGATGTCTGATCCCGCGCCCCTGGATCCGGTCACCTACGCCGTGGCACGCGCCTACGCCAGCGTGCTACAGCGACGTGAGCCGCAGCGATCCTGGGTCGTGGTCCCAGGTTCACCGCCGCAGCGCGCCGCCGCTGCCGTTCATCAACTCCGCGGGAGCCTGCCCGCGCCACAGGACGAGGACCCGGGCGGCGATCGGTCCATGAGGGAAGCCGCGTGACGCGGCGCGGCGCGCCAGCACCGCGTTCACCCCGGCGCGGAGGATCTCATGCCGCTCCGCCAAGGTCATCTCCGGCCAGTCCGCGGCCCAAAAGTGTGTCCCGTTTATCGGACTGTCACCGGGCACTTCAACGGGCGGGTCTTGCGGGACCTCCGGCTCGCGCTGATGCTCGCGGCCGCGAGCCGCCGAGATTTCCCCGTCGATCCGTACCGGCTCGAGCACATGTGGATCGCGGTGGATTGTGGCTGAGACGCGAGTTCATGGCCAGTCGCTGCGCGGTCACTCCGCACGGGAGTGGCTGAAATACGGGTCACCGGTCGACTTGTGGGTGAACCGCGGGCGGCGATGAGCGCCTGAGCGGGGCTTTCGCGGCTGCACGAAGTTTTCGGAGCGTGCGCGGAACGCAGGTGACGCGCCGCCGCCCGGCGCGCAGGCTGCTGGCTGTTCGATGGACAGCGGCCTTGCGAGGAGGGCGACGTGCGCGTCACCACGGCATTCAAGCGGCTGCTCCGCCTGCCCGGGGCATCCGTCATCGACGTCGGCTTCGCCGCGGACGGGGTCGTCGTGACGGTCCGCCTCAGGCGCCGCCGGCGCGTGTGCTCGAGCTGCGGGCAGACCGGCCCCGCTGGAGATCCACGGCCGCCGCATCAAGCGCTGGCGACACCTGGATCTGGGCGCCGGCCGCTGCTGGATCGAGTGCGAGCTGCGGCTGCTGCGCTGCCGTGACTGCGGCGTGCGGCTGGAGGCCGTGCCATGGGCCAGGGCGGGCGCGCACCACACCCGCGACTTCGAAGACGTCGTGGCGTGGCTGGCCCAGCAGATGGCGTTCTCGCCGATCACCCGGCTGCTCAGGGTCGGCTGGCGCACCGTCGGCGCGATCGTCGAGCGCGTCGTCGCCGATCACCTCGATCAGGACCGCCTGCAGGGCCTGGTGTGCATCGGCGTCGACGAGATCAGCTACCGCCGCCATCACCGCTACCTGACCAGCGTCGCCGACCACCGCAGCGGCGCGATCGTGTGGTGCTCACCGGGCCGCAACAGCGCCACCCTGCAGGGCTTCTTCGACGAGCTCGGCGACCGCAAGCAGTCGATCCGGGCGGTCTCGATCGACATGAGCGGCGAGTACCAGCGCGCGATCCGGACCGCCGTGCCCGATGCCCAGATCTGCTTTGACCCCTTCCCCGTCGTCCGGCTCGCCGGCCGCGCCACCGACCAGGTCCGCCGCGACGAGTGGAACGCGCACGACCGCTCGCACACCCCGGCCGGCCGCTGGGTCAAGCACACCCGCTGGTCACTGCTCAAGGCGCCCGAGCACCAGACGATCGGCCAGCTCGCGACGCTCGCCGAAGTCCAAGCCGAGAACCGCCGCCTGTACCGCGCCTTCCTGCTGCGCGAGGAGCTCAGGCTGCTCTACCACCTGCGCGACCCCGCGCTCGCGCCGGCGCACCTTGACGCCTGGCTGGCCTGGGCAGCGCGCTCGCGCCTGCGGCCGTTCGTTCGGCTCGCGCGCACGCTGCGCGAGCACCGTGACGGCATCCTCGCCGCGATCCGCCTCGGGCTCTCCAACGGCCGCCTCGAGGGCCTCAACTCCAAGATCCGCCTGATCAGCCACCGCAGCTACGGCTTCCACTCCGCCGACCCCCTGATCGCGCTCGTCTACCTCTGCTGCGCCGGCCTCACGATCGAGCTCCCGCGATGAACTTCACCCACAACTCGACAGGAGCGCCGCACATCCGGAGGCATCAAAAACGCCTGCTCACCAGCACATCCGATGAAGTTCCGGGGCATGCCCCGAATGTTCCCGAGCGGCCCGGGCGGCGCCGCCGATTGCCGCGACAGCCACCGCCGAATCCGATAGCGACCCGAGGGCCCACCGAGACGCCTGGTGATCGTCGTGCGACGCGAGGTCGCACGTTGTGAGTGAACTACCGACTGGGGGATCGACTGATGTGATGTTGAGCGCGTAGTTCCAGGTCGTGCTCGTTGGCCTGTCCCCACCTCGACGTGCGTTGTCCG
>JBOGYU010000570.1:0-3017 GCA_050696935.1 Solirubrobacteraceae bacterium
CAGCGCCGCCGAGCCCGCCAGGCTGGCCGCCTGCAGCGGCCGCGCCAGGCCGCCGAACCAGCCCAGGTAGACGTTCACCTCCCGCAGGCGCGGATACTCCGGCGGGAGCGTGAAGTGCTCGGCGCCGCCGATCGAGACCGCCTCCCGCTCGCGCCCGCGGACCAGGAACGAGCGCACGCGCTCGGCGGTCCGCACCCGCTGCAGCGCGCCGTCGCGGAACGCCCGCCCCTCGTCGAGCGCGACGCCGACCGCCGACCGCCGGGTGCCCGCGCTGATGCCGGCGCCGAAGGCGTAGTAGCCGACGTCGACGCGCACCGCGCCGGCGCCGGCCTCCTCCAGCGCGAGCGCCCCGGCCAGCGCGCCCGGCACGAAGTCGTAGCCCATGGCGGGGAGCAGGGCGGCGCCCGCCCGCGCCGCCGGCGGGCCCCACTCCTCGAACACGCGCCGGATGAACGCCGGCTCGCCCGTGGAGTCGACGTACGTGCCCTTCGCGGCGATCGCCGCGCGCACGGCCGGCTCGCCCCAGCGCGCGAACGGCCCGACGAGGCTGACCAGCACGTCGCCTCGCTCGAGCAGTGCGAAGACGGTGTTCTGGCGCATGGAGTCCGCCCGCCGCCACTCGGTGCCCAGCCGCTCCGCGAGCTCGCGCACCGCCGGCTCCGACCGCCCCGCCAGCACCGGCCGGGCGCCCGCCGCCGCCAGCCGCTCGGCGACGAGCCGGCCCGTGTACCCCGTCGCCCCGAAGACCACGATCCGCGCTGCCATGGGGCGTCGGCGTACCCGTGTGCCGTCAGCCACTACCATGCTTCGCAACGACTACCGAAGCGTCAGAGACGATGCAGAGGGCCCGCCAACCGAGCGGCGGGCGCAGAAAGGGAACCATGGCAGAAGTGCACCGGGTCTCCGTCGAGGTCGGCGGAACGGAGATCTCGTTCGAGACCGGCTGGATGGCCAAGCAGGCCTCCGGCGCGGTCGTAGTCCGTGCGGGCGACACCGTCGTCCTGAACACGGCGACGGCAGGGAACCTGCGCGACGTCGACTTCCTCCCGCTGACGGTGGACGTCGAGGAGCGCATGTACGCGGCCGGGAAGATCCCCGGCTCGTTCTTCAAGCGCGAGGGCCGCGCGGGAGAGAAGGCGACGCTGATCGCCCGCATGATCGACCGGCCGCTGCGGCCGCTCTTCCCCAAGGGCTGGCGCCGCGAGACGCAGCTCGTCGGCATGCCGCTGTCGGTCGACCAGATCCACAGCTACGACGTCCTGGCCATGAACGGCGCGTCCGCGGCGCTCGCCGTGTCCGACATCCCGTTCCCGGTGCCCGTCGGCGCCGTGCGGATCGGCAAGGTCGAGGGCAACTTCGTCGTCAACCCGACGGAGGACGCGCTGCTCGAGTCCGACCTCGACCTCGTCGTGTCGGGCACCGAGGAGGCCATCCTGATGGTCGAGGCCGGCGCCAACGAGGTGCCCGAGGCCGAGATCCTCGACGCGCTCGACATCGCGCACGGCGCCATCAAGAAGCTGTGCGCCGTCCAGCGCGAGCTGGCCGAGAAGGCCGGCAGGCCCAAGCAGGAGGTCGTGGCCCCGCAGGTCGACGAGGACCTCGCGCGCCAGATCGCCGAGTCGCACGGCGCGGCGCTCGACCAGGCCACCCAGGTCGAGGACAAGCTCGAGCGCCAGGCCGCCACGGCGGCGGTCGAGGAAGAGGTGCTCGCGCACTACTCCGGCGACCCCGAGTCCGAGACCTGGGGCGAGTTCCGCCAGCGGGCGCAGCTCGCCTTCGACGCGCTGGAGAAGAAGCTCATCCGCGAGCGCATCGCCGTCCACAAGAAGCGCCCGGACGGCCGCTCGGAGGCGGAGATCCGCCCGATCGACATCCAGATCAAGCCGCTGCCGCGCACGCACGGCTCGGCGCTGTTCACCCGCGGCCAGACGCAGGCCCTCTCCGTGGTCGCCCTTGGCACCACGCGCGAGGAGATGCGGATCGACAGCCTGGGGCTGGAGACCTCCAAGCGCTACTTCCACCACTACAACTTCCCGCCGTTCAGCGTCGGGGAGGCTGGGTTCATGCGCGGCCCCAAGCGCCGCGACATCGGCCACGGCGCGCTCGCCGAGCGCGCGCTGATCCCGATGATCCCGGACCAGGACACGTTCCCCTACACGATCCGCGTCGTGTCGGACATCCTGGAGTCCAACGGCTCGTCCTCGATGGCCTCGGTGTGCGGCTCCTCGCTGTCGCTGATGGACGCCGGCGTGCCGCTGAAGGCGCCGGTAGCCGGCGTCGCGATGGGCCTGATCAAGGAGGGCGACGAGTACGTCGTGCTCAGCGACATCGCGGGCGTGGAGGACCACCTCGGCGACATGGACTTCAAGGTCGCCGGCACCGAGCGGGGCATCACCGCCCTGCAGATGGACATCAAGATCACGGGCGTCACGTTCGAGATCCTGCGCGACGCGCTGTCCCAGGCCCGCGAGGGGCGGCTGTTCATCCTCGGCAAGATGGCCGAGGCGATCGGCGCGCCGCGCGCCGAGCTGTCCGAGTTCGCGCCGCGGATCTCCGCCGTGAAGATCGACCCGGACAAGATCGGCCTGCTGATCGGCAAGGGCGGCGAGACGATCCGCTCGCTCCAGGAGGAGTACGAGGCGCAGATCGACGTCGACGACGAGGGCAACGTGCGCGTGTACGCGCAGACCGGCGCCCAGGGCGACGCGCTCGTGGAGCGCATCCGCTCGATGACCAAGGAGGTCGAGGTCGGCGACGAGTACACCGGCAAGGTGGTCAAGACGACGACCTTCGGCGCCTTCGTCGAGCTCGCCAAGGGCACCGACGGCCTGCTGCACATCTCCAACGTGTCGCCCGGCCAGCGCGTCGGGACGGTCGAGGAGGTGCTCAACAAGGGCGACGAGATCGCCGTCCGCGTGGTCGAGGTCGACCGCGAGCGCGGCCGGATCGGCCTGCGCCTGGCGGAGGACCCGGACATCGCGGGCAAGACCAAGGAGGAGCTGGCCACGGTCGGCAGC
>JBOGYU010000571.1:0-3016 GCA_050696935.1 Solirubrobacteraceae bacterium
GCGCGCAGCCACTCGATCGCGATCGAGCCGCTGCCGGCGCCGACGTCCCACAGCAGCAGTCCCGGCCCAGCGCGCAGCGCGGCGAGCGTAACCGCGCGCACGGGCCACTTCGTGAACTGGCCGTCGCTCTCGTAGGCGGCATCGGGCAGCCCGGGCTGGCGCCCGAGCACGAGTGCCCCGGGCGCGGCGCGGCACTCGATCGCCACCGCGTGCAGGGGATCCGCCAGCACGTCGCCCCAGTCCTGGGCCGTGCTCTCGCCGATGCGCTCGGCGGCACCGCCGAGCTGCTCGAGCACCACGAAGCGGCTGGGCCCGAAGCCGCGCTCGCTCAGCACGGCGGCCATGCCGGTGGCGCCGCCGGCGCCGGCGACGTAGGCAACGAGCCGCCGCCCCGGCTGCAGCAGCGGCGCCACGACTTCGGGCGGGCGCGCGACGGCGCTGATGAGCTCGGCCTCGGCCTCCGGCCAGCCGAGCCGCGCGCAGGCGAGCGCGAACGCGGACGCGTGCGGATAGACGACCAGCCGCTCGGGGCCGGCGCGGCGCGCAAGCGTGGCCCCGATGCCGTGCAGCATCGGGTCGCCGCTGGCCAGCACGCAGACGCCACCGTCGAAGCCGTCGAGGAGCTCGTCCACCAGCGGGTCGATCGGCGAGGGCCAGGCGCGCTTGTCGGCCGTGCCGTCGGGCACCAGTGCGAGCTGGCGCGGCGAGCCGACGACCACCTCGGCGGCCATGATCACTGCGCGCGCGGGCTCCCCGAGGCCTGACCAGCCGTCGGCGCCGATCCCGACCACGGAGATCACCGACATGCCGCCACCGCCTGCGCGAGCGCCTCGGCAAGGCGCGCGTTCTGCTCCGGGTCACGCGCGGTCAGCCGCAGGTGGGAGGGGCCGAGGCCAGGGAACGAGGCGGCCGGGCGCACCGCGATCCCTGCCGCGCGCAGCGCGCGCAGCACGTGCGGGCCGTCGGGCACCTCGACGAGGCAGAAGTTCGCGCTCGACGGCCACGCGCGCAGGCGCGAGATCGAGGCGAGCCGGCGGCTGAGGTCCTCGCGCTCGGCGGTCGCGCGCTCCGCGGCCGCGGCAAGCGCGTCGGGGCGCTCGGCAACGACGGTCAGCGCGGCGAGCGCGAGCGCGTTGACCGACCACGGCGGGCGTACCGCGCGCAGCCGGTCGGCGAGCGGCCGCTCGGCCACGGCGTAGCCGGCGCGCAGGCCCGGGATCGACAGCGACTTCGTCAGGCTGCGCACGACGATCACGTCGGGCAGGGCGTCGCAGACGAGGCTCGCCGGCTCGCCCGGCACGAGGTCCATGAACGCCTCGTCGACGACGAGGGTGCGGCCGGGCCGGCGCAGCGCGAGCAGCGCGGCCGTGGGGTCGAGCGTCCCCGACGGCGAGGCGGGGTTGCCGACCAGCACGAGATCGGCCGCTTCCGGGACGGCGGCGGGGTCGAGCGCGAAGCCGCGCTCGGGATCGCGCACGACCCGCGCGACCGGGACGCCGTGCGTGCGCAGCGCCGCGTCGCCCTCGGTGAAGCCCGGATGGACGCAGGCGGCGAGCGTCGGGCGCAGCGCGGCTGGCAAGAGCCACAGCGCCTGCGCGGCGCCACCCGTGGGGACGATCTCGGCGCACTCGCGGCCGTGCAGCAAGGCGAGCGCGGCGACCGCGTCCTGCTCGTCGGGATAGGCGCCCGCCTGCGTGGCGAGCGCGGCCTCGAGCTCCTCGCGCAGCCACGGCGGCGGGCCACCGGCGAGCACGTTCACGGCGTGGTCGGCGTCGCCGGGACGTACGAGCAGGTCGCCATGCTCGCGCAGGCCGTCGGACGCGGGCGTCCCGCTCACGAGCGTGATCGGGCGCCCCGCGACGACCAGCTCGACGCGCTCCGCCGCGGCGGCCAGGCGCTGGACCGCCTCGCCGAGCAGGTCGAGCCAGAGGCGCGCACCGCGCTCGGGCGGCAGGAGGCCGAGCCCGGCCTCCTCGGCCACCACGATCACGGGGCGCCGCACCGCGGCGGCGATGAGCGCCTCGATCTCGCGCGAGACGGCGGCACCGGCCCCGTTGGCGCCGCCGCCGTCGGCGAACGTGCCGGCTGCCTCGAGCGTGCGCGCGAGCCACAAGCCCAGGCCGTCGATGAGCAGGCACTCCCCATCGCCGGGGCCGACCACGTCTGCGAGGCTTGCCTGCGCTTCGACCGTGGTCCAGGAGGCCGGGCGGCGCGCGGCGTGCGCGGCGATCCGCTCGGCCATCGAAGCGTCGCGGGGGTCGGCGGTCGCGATGTAGCGCACCGGCCGCCCGGTGGCGGTCGCGAGCGCCTCGGCGCGGACGCTCTTGCCCGAGCGGATGCCGCCGATCACGAGCATCAGGCTCATCGGACGGCGAGCGCCGGCGCACCGCGGGCCGCGTGGGCGAAGCGCCACGCGAGCTCCGGATGCGCAGCCCAGTGGACGTGCAGGTAGCTCGCCTGGACGGCGCCGGCGGCGAACCCCTCGGGGCGCTCGCGACCGCGCGCGGCGAGGATCCAGGCGGCGGGCGCGCCGTGCGGCGGGTGAACCTCGGAGTAGTGGAACTCGTGACCGCAGACACGCTCGCCGGCGTCCAGCCATGGCGTTGCTGCCGCGGCGCTCGCCTCGCGGTAGCCGAGGCTGAGGCGGTCGGTCATGCGCGCGCTCGCAGGCAGGACGCCGCACATCTCGTGCCCGTCGAGATCGCGGCAGAGGAACAGCTGCCCGCCGCACTCCGCCAGGATCGGGCGGCCGGAGCGCGCGAAGGCGGCGACCGCCGCGCGCAGCGGCTCGTTCGCCTCGAGCTCTGAGCCGAATACCTCCGGGAAGCCGCCGGCGAGCACCAGCGCGCCCGCGCCGTCCGGCAGCCGCTCGTCGGTCAGCGGGTCGAACGCGGCGAGCTCGGCGCCCGCCGCCCGAAGCAGCTCGAGGTTCTCCTCGTAGTGGAACGCGAACGCGGGCCCGCGGGCGACGGCGATCCGCGCCGCGCCGGCTTCGCCGCCGGGCGGGGTGGGGCTC
>JBOGYU010000572.1:0-3013 GCA_050696935.1 Solirubrobacteraceae bacterium
GGCCGGACTGGGGCGCCGAGATCGCCCGAGGCGGCGCCTGCCGGCCGCCCGCACCGGCGGCAGCTCACCAATCCCGCCCGCCGCCGACGCGGCGGGCCACACCACCAGCAAGGAGAGATCCAGCATGGACTCCACGACCTCGATCCTGGTCACCGAGGAGGACGCCGCCACCCGCGCGTTCCTCGCCGACAACCTCGCCGCCGACGGCTACGAGGTGGTGCTCGCCGACTCGAAGGCGGCGGCGCTCGCCAAGCTCGAGACCCGGCACCCGGATATGGTCATCTGCGACGTCAACGGCGAGACGCTCGACCTGCTCGACGCGGTGCGGCGATCCGACGGGCTCGCCTCGCGCGTCGACCGGGACGTGCCGCTGATCGTGCTCACGGCGCGCGCCGACGAGCTCTCGCGGGTGCGCTACTTCGACCGCGGAGGCGACGACGTCGTCACGAAGCCGTTCTCCTACGCGGAGCTGCGCGCCCGCATCCGCGCGCTGCTGCACCGGACTCACCGCCGGCCGGCGGCCGGGTTGCGCGTCGGGCCGCTGGCGATCGACCCGACGACTCGCGAGGCCCGCCTGAACGGCGAGCGCGTCGAGCTCTCCAACATGGAGTTCGCGCTGCTGCGCGCGCTCGCGAGCGAGCCGACGCGCGTGTTCACCAAGGACGAGCTGCTGCGCGACGTCTGGGGGTTCCGCGCACGAGGCCGGACGCGCACGCTCGACAGCCACGCGTGCCGCCTGCGCCACAAGCTCGCGGCCCACGGCGGCGGGTTCGTGATCAACGTGTGGGTTACCGGCTGATAGATGGCCGCGCGGACGCGGCGGCCTGACGCCGACTCGCACGAACTGCCGCCGCGGGGCGCCCGGACGCCGCCGGCGACGCCTGCCGCGATCCCGCCGCTCGTGCGTGCCCGCCGGACCCACGAGCTTCATCGACAAGAGCGACCCCGGGGCGTCGATCGCGCCCCGGGGCCCGACACAGGAGGTCTGATCTCCCATGCACCGCAACCGTAACGCCGGGGCCGAGCCGGCGCCGCGCCGCGCCAACACCCCGCCGCCGGCCGGGAACGTCCACGGCCTCGGCCTCGTCGACGCGCTGCGCATCGACCTGCAGCCCGCGCAGCTGCCCTGGCTGGCCGCCGAGATCGACATCGTGCGGTACTGCCTCGAGGACGAGCTCGAGCACGCGCGCGCCCGCTACGACGAGCTGCCGGAGGCCGCCAAGAAGGAGCGCCGGCCGGACGCGCGCGACGCCGAGGAGGAGGTCGCGCGGCGCGCCTACCAGCTCCAGGCGCTCGCGATGATCCGCCAGCAGGTGCCGATCAGCGGCGACGCGGCCGCCGCCGCGGTCGCCGGTCCGTGGGCCGACACGGCCGACCAGGCGTCGCCCGAACACGAGCGGCCCGGGGAGCCGATCCCGGTGGCGGGGCCAGCCGCGCTGATGACCGTCCTGATCGGCGGCGCCATGCGGCACGCCGGCGAGACGCTGGGTGAGGCGCTACGCGGCCCCGCCCTCGACGTCGACCACTGGACCGAGAGCAGCCGCGGGTGGGCCGCCGGCGACGTCCCGCGCATCACGCCCGCGATCGCCGAGAAGCTGCGAGCGCTCGCCGCGGCGGTCCACGCGCTCACCGACACCCACCTGCACGTCCTGGCCCACCAGGCGTACAGCTTCGACCCGGAGTACGACCCGGTATACGCCGACGAGCTCGAGGTTGCCGTCGGCGGGCGCGGCACGGCGCCGAGCGCCGCCGGGGGTGCCGGGGCCCGCGACGGCAACTCGTAAGCAGAGGCCCATGACCGAACCGGTCCTGCTGCCCTGCCGCGCCACGCTCGCCGACGGCACCATGGCCGCGGGCGCGTTCCCGCCCGCGGCCCACAGGCGCGCGTTCCTGAAGGCGATCGTCGCCCACCAGGAGCACGTCGCGCCGTGGCTGGAGGTGCCGCGCGGCGCGCGCATCGACGGCGAGCTGCGCGTCGCCCGCTGGCCGCGCGACAACTTCCACGACCCGGCCGACCACGCCGCGATCCTCGCGCACGTCGACCGATACGCCGGCCGCGGCCAGGAGCTGTTCTGCGGGATCGTGCCAAAGACCGAGCCGCAGCCCCGCAAGGAGGCGGCGCAGGCCGGCCGCGTCGTGTGGGTCGACATCGACCGCAAGAGCTCCGCCGCGCCGCCCACCCTCGAGGAGATCGAGCGGCTGCTCGATCCCGACATCGGCGAGATCGCCACCGACGCGCTCGTAGCCGCTGCCCGCCTGCTGGCGCTCCCCGCGCGCCCCCACCTGGTCGCGCTGTCGGGATCCGGCGGCGCGCACGGCTACTGGCGGATCGAGCAGACGCTCGCTGCCGAGTGGATCGAGCGCGCCAACGTCCGCCTGATCCACCACCTGGGCGACGGCGCCGACTACGCGTCGTACGACCGCAACCGCTTCATGCGCGTGCCGGGCACTCGCAACTTCAAGAGCGGGCGGTTCTGCCAGGTCGTTCACGCCGACCTGACCTCGCGCGCGTACGACGTGCGCGACCTCGTCGGCGGGCTTCCGGACCCGCCCGCCGACGACCCGCGCGCGCCCAAGCGCATTCGGCGCCGCCAGATGGCGCCGTCGCCGCGCCGGGCGGCGGTTAGTGACCCGGTCGACCGCTGGACGCCGCGCGAGTACTTCGCGCAGCTGTGCGGCGTCAGCGAGCCCGACCGGGACGGCAAGGTGCGCTGTCCGCTGCCGGACCACGACGACCCGCGGGCCAGCCTCTGGATCGGCGAGACGCCCGAGGAGGGCTGGTTCTGCTTCGGCTGCAGCCGCGGCGGGCGCATCTTCGATCTCGCCTCGCTGCTGATCGGCGGTCCCTGGGGCGTCGACCTGCGCGGCGACGCGTTCCGAGCGGCGAGGGCCGAGCTCGAGCGCCGCCTCGGCGTCCCGATCCCAGGCCGCTCGTAGGAGACCGTGCCCGCGCGCGCGTCGCGCGACCGACCAGTCGTGCCCGGGACCTAACCCCACCCGGGCCCCACAAACC
>JBOGYU010000573.1:0-3008 GCA_050696935.1 Solirubrobacteraceae bacterium
CCCTCGCGCTCGGGGCGGGGCAGCGTGGCCTCGATCAGGAGCAGGTCCGTATCCCGCGCGAAGGCGCACAGGTCGTCGCTCGGCGAGGAGTCCGCGCTGTAGGTGATGCGGACGCCGCCGTCCGCCAGCTCGATCGCGTGCGTGGGCAGGAAATGCGGCACGGGCTGGAACCGCACCCGCAGGCCCGCCAGCCCGACCGTCGAGCCCGGGTCGTACTCCTCCAGGGCGAACGCGCGCTCGATGTGCTCCTCCCGCATCCCGGTCGCCGCGCACAGTCGGCGGAACGCCTCGCGCGCGCCCGGAGGCGCGACCAGGCGGGGCCGCGGCGGGTCCGTCGTCCCGGGCCAGCCGTCGACCGGGACCGGCTGGTGGCGCGGCGCGTAGGCAAGGCCCGACGCGAACGGCACGAGGTCGAGGATGTGGTCGGCGTGCAGGTGGGAGATCAGCACCGCGTCGACCTCGGCGTAGTCCCGGACCGCCCGCAGCTTGCCGAACACGCCGCTGCCGCAGTCCAGCAGCAGGCAGGCGCCGCCCGCCTCGACGAGATAGCCGCTGCAGGCTCCACCTGCGTCCTGCCAGGCGGGCGACTTGCCGAGCACCCTCAGCTCCACGGCGCGTATCGTCGCACGCGGCGCGCCGTGAGCGAGCGGCGCTCCCCGGCGCGAATCGCACGCGGCGCGCCGAGGGCGAGCGGCGCTCAGGTGTGCAGCGCCGCCTGCTCCTGCGCGGTGGGGAACTGCCAGGCCGCCTGGCGACGGCGCTCCTGG
The DNA here is from genome assembly GCA_050696935.1 of Solirubrobacteraceae bacterium. Lineage (GTDB taxonomy): Bacteria > Actinomycetota > Thermoleophilia > Solirubrobacterales > Solirubrobacteraceae > DASSUW01. Next base: position 768 of record JBOGYU010000573.1, read on the forward strand.
CGGAAGACGAAGCGCATCTGGCTCGGGGGCCGGAGCCCCTCCGGGCTATCGGGCCGGAACGTCGCGCACGGCTGGTCGAGCGCGAGTGCGCACAGCCCGTTCCTGCGGAAGAAGCACTCGTCGCAGGTCACCTTCTTCGTCCCCCGTGTCTGCACCGCAGGCCTTCCTCTTCACCGGTCCGTCACAACTCCGGAACAGCAAAACCGACCGCGCGCTGGCCTGCAACCGGGATCTGCGCAAAACGCACGGACTTCGTGACTTCCCCGCAAATACCCTCCAAAGCGATGAAAAGGTCCGTGTCTGCGACGTGGCGACTTCGCATCCTCGGCGGTTTTCGAATGAGGGTTTCGCCCCTTCCCCGCAGTCCTGGCACCCCATCCCAGCCGCGCGTGGACTGCGGGGAACGTGCGACGTTACGTGTATGCGCATCCTCGTCACCGGCGTCTCCGGCTACGTCGGGGCGGCGCTCGTGCCGCGCCTGCGGCGCGCCGGCCACGACGTGCGCGGCTTCGCCCGCTCGCGCGAGCGGGTGACGGCGGCCGGCGTGCAGCTCGACGACGTGGTGGTCGGCGACGCGATCAGCGGCGCCGGGCTCGGCCGCGCGCTGGACGGTGTCGACGCCGCCTACTTCCTCATCCACTCGATGGAGGGCCCGCCCGACGGCGGCTTCCCGGAGCAGGAGCGGCGCGCCGCGGAGCGCTTCGCCACCGCCGCCCGCACCGCCGGCGTGCGCCGCGTCGTGTACCTCGGCGGGCTCGTGCCCCCGCAGGGCGCCACGGTCTCGCGCCACCTCGCCTCGCGGCTCGCGGTCGAGCAGGCCCTGCTGGAGGTCGCCGACGAGCCGATCGCGCTGCGCGCCTCGATCGTCGTCGGCGCCCGCTCGCGCTCCTTCCGCTTCCTCGTGCGGCTGATCGAGCGGCTGCCGGTGCTCGCCCTCCCCGCCTGGCGGGTGAACCGCACGCGGCCGATCGACGGCCGCGACGTGCTCGACTTCCTGGTCCGCGCGGCCGACGCCCCCGCCGCGCTCGCGGGCCGCTCGTGGGACGTGGCCGGCCCGGAGACGATGACCTACGCGGAGATGATCGCCCGGATCGCCGACGCGATGCTGGTGGACCGCCCGTCGTTCGGGGTCAACGCCACCCTGACGCCGCTGGTCTCCGCCGTCGGCGCCGCGATCGCCGGCGAGGACCCCGGCTTCATCGGACCGATGATGGAGTCCCTCGAGCACGACCTCCTGCCCCGGCACGGCGACGCGGCCGGGGCGTTCGGCGTTAGGTTGCACGCGTTCGACGCAGCCGTCGAGCGCGCCCTGCGCGAGTGGGAGCTGACCGAGGAGGTGGCCGCCAAGTGACGCTGGTGACTGCGTCGATCGAGATCGACGCCCCGCGCGAGCGCGTGTACGACGCGATGCTCGACCCGGACCACCTCGACGAATGGGTGACGATCCACCGCCGGGTCAACCGGCGCGACGACGGCCCCCCGCGCCGGGGCTTCGAGATGGAGCAGACGCTGTGCCTGCGCGGGGCCAACTTCAAGGTCCGCTGGACGCTCACCGAGGCCGCCCGCCCCGACAGCGCGACCTGGGAGGGCCGCGGGCCGGCCCACTCGTACGCGCGGACGGCCTACCGGCTGCTCGGCACCGACGGCGGCGCCACCCGGTTCGAGTACGAGAACGAGTTCAAGCCGCCGGGCGGCGTCATCGGCGCGGCCGCGAGCCGCATCTTGGTCGGGGGCATCCCCCAGCGGGAGGCGAACCGCTCGCTGCAGCGGCTCAAGGCCCTGATCGAGTCTGATGCGGCGACCCCGATCGAGTCCTGACGCGGCGACCCCGCCGGGAGTGGCGGGGCCGCCGATGTTCGGGGGGATGTCGCGACGCGGCCTACGGCGCCGACGGGAGGGGGAAAGCGGCGAAGACGCTCTCGTGCGTCGCGGCGGGAACCACGTTAGGCGTGCCGGATGAGGCGAAGCTGAGCGTTGCCTCAAGAGCGCATCAAGACCGACGGGTGTGCAACCGTTCTTGCGGGCCGCCGTTGGGACATCCCGCGTTCACTGGTAAGTTCCTGTCGGCGTCGTCACAGTTAACGAAAGGGGCACGGTGGCAGACTTCCTCGACGAGAAGCGCAAGGAGATCCAGGCACGGCTGAAGGAGCTGCGCCCGCTGGTGGACGAGTTCCACCGCCTGGAGGCCGCCGAGCGCGCGCTGTCCGGCGTCGGCGACTCCAAGCCCGCATCCTCCACCAC
>JBOGYU010000574.1:0-3003 GCA_050696935.1 Solirubrobacteraceae bacterium
GGTCGGCGCCGACGGGCTCGTCGTCGCGGAGGACCATCTCGCCACGCTCCTGCTCGGCTCCGACCGCGGCCTTGCATCCGACCTCGCCGCCTCGCGCCTCGCGCCGCTCGCCGACCTGGCCGACGGCCCGCGGGAGCGGCTGACCGAGACGCTGCGGGCGTGGCTGGACCGGCCGGGCCAGGTCCAGGCCGTGGCGGCCGAGCTGGGCGTGCACCCGCAGACCGTGCGGTACCGGCTGCGCCAGCTGCGGGAGCTGTTCGGCACGCGGCTGGAGGACCCCGAGGCGCGGTTCGAGCTCGCCCTGGCCCTTCGGGTGGACTAACGAGCGCGCCGTTTGCGCTATTCATTTGCCGTATGCGCCTCCTCGTGACGGGGGCCGCGGGCATGCTCGGTCGCGACGTCGTGGCGGCCGCGGGCGACGCCGGCCACGAGGTCGTCGCGCTCGCCCGGGCCGACCTCGACATCACCGACGCCCCCACCGTCGGCACCGCCGTGCGCGCCGCCGCGCCGGATGCCGTCATCAACTGCGCCGCCTGGACCGACGTGGACGGAGCGGAGGCCGACGAGACCGCGGCCACCGCGGTGAACGGCGCCGGCGCGGGGCACGTCGCCGCCGCGGCCGCCGAGGCCGGGGCGCTGCTCGTCCAGGTCTCCAGCGACTACGTGTTCGACGGCTTGGCGAGCGAGCCCTACGCCGAGGACGCGCCGACCGCCCCACGGTCGGCCTACGGGCGCTCCAAGCTCGCCGGCGAGCACGCCGTCGCCCCGCACCGCAGCGCGGTCGTCCGCGCGTCCTGGCTGTTCGGCCCGCACGGGAGGAACTTCGTGGACACGATGCGGCGCCTCGGCGCCGAGCGGGACGAGGTCGCCGTGGTCGACGACCAGGTCGGCTGCCCGACCTACACCGGGCACCTCGCCCCCGCGCTCGTTGCGATCGCCGAGCACGGCCTCACGGGAATCCTCCACGTCGCCGGCGGCGGGCGCTGCTCGTGGCTCGAGCTCGCCGAGGCCACATTCGAGGAGGCCGGGCTGAGCTGCCGCGTGCGGCCGCAGAGCACGGCGGAGCTCGGCCGCCCGGCCCCCCGTCCGGCCTTCTCGGCCCTGCGGAGCACCCGCGCCGACGCGCCCGTGCTCCCCCACTGGCGGGACGGGCTGAGGGCGCACCTCGCGCGCGCCGAGGTGGTCGTGTGAGGCTGCTCGTCTGCGGCGGCGCCGGCTTCATCGGCTCGAGCTTCGTGCGCCTTCGCCTCGCCGAGAACGGCGACGAGGTCGCCGTGCTGGACAAGCTCACCTACGCGGGCCGGCGGGAGAACCTCGAGGGGCTCGACGTCCGCCTCGTGCAGGCCGGGATCGAGGACCCCGACGCGGTCGCGGACGCCGTCGAGGGGTGCGACGCGATCGTCAACTTCGCGGCCGAGACCCACGTGGACCGCTCGATCGCCGCGCCGGACGCCTTCGTCACCACCCATGCGCAGGGCACCTACGTCCTCCTCGAGGCCGCCCGCGAGCGGGGCCTGCGCTACGTGCAGGTCTCCACGGACGAGGTCTACGGCTCGATCGAGGAGGGCTCGTTCACCGAGACCTCGCCGCTGAACCCGTCCTCGCCCTACTCCGCCACCAAGGCCGGAGCCGACCTGCTCGTCGCCTCCTACCGCCACACCTTCGGGCTGGAGGCGCTGATCTGCCGCGGCTCGAACAACTACGGCCCGCGCCAGTACCCCGAGAAGCTGATCCCGCTGATGATCCTCAACGCCCTCCACGGCGACCGGCTCCCGGTCTACGGGGACGGCATGCAGGTGCGCAACTGGATCTACGTCGACGACTTCGCGCGCGGCATCGGCACCGTGCTCGAGCGCGGCGAGCCCGGGGAGGTCTACAACGTCGGCGGCCCCGACGAGGCGCCGAACCTCGACGTGGTCAAGGGGATCATCCGCTACACCGGCGCGAGCGACGACCTGATCGAGTACGTCACCGACCGCCCCGGCCACGACCGCCGCTACTCGCTCGCCTCCGACAAGGTCCGGGGCCTGGGCTGGGAGGCGAGGACCAGGTTCGACGCGGGCCTGGAGCGCACCGTCGCGTGGTACCGCGACAACCGCCCCTGGTGGGAGCCGATCCGCTCCGGCGAGTACCGCGCGTACTACGAGCGCCAGTACGGGCGCGCGCTCGGCTGACGACGTACCCTGGGGGCATGGCCTCCACCGTCCGGCCTCGCGGGAGTGGCTCGCTCCCGGAGGACCCGCGCCTGGCGCAGGTCGCCCGCGCGCTCGGGCGGGCGGGGATCGCGGCCGACCTGCTCGACGCGCGGTGGCGGCTCGTGTGGGCCTCGCCGGAGTTCAGGCAGGTGCTGGGCGACCCGGACGACGATGAGCTCGGGATCGGGCTGCACATCGTCGAGGCGTGCTGCAGCGAGGCCTGGCGCAGCGCGATCACCCCGGACGTGGCGATGGGCATCATCCGCTCGACCGCGCCGTTCTGGATCGGCTCCTCGGAGGACCTGCTCGACCGGCTCCCGGGGCTCCGCGAGCAGGTCGGCCAGGTGGATCCGATGCCGCTGCCGCCGGTGTGGACCTACGGCTTCGAGCTGACCGAAGAGGGCGCGCCGCCGGCACGCATCCTCGGCCTGGGCACGCGGCTGCACGGCGACGACGGCGAGTTCATCGGGGTGCTGGAGACGTACGGGCCGGCGCTCCCGCCGCACGTGCTGGGGCTGCTGATCCGCGGGGACGAGGACATGTTCGAGCGGATGGCGGCGCTCGTGGAGCCCGGCCGCCGGCAGGCCGCGGTGCTGTTCGCCGACCTCGAGGGGTCCGCGGCGCTCTCGCGCCGGCTCCCGACCTCGGCGTTCTTCCAGCTGATTGCAGGCGTGACCACCGGCATCGACAAGGCCGTGATCCGCCGCCGCGGGCTGATCGGCAAGCATGCCGGCGACGGCGCCAGCGCCTTCTTCCTCGCCGACGACCTCGGCTCCCCCTCCGCCGCCGCGCGCGCGGCGCTGGAGAC
>JBOGYU010000575.1:0-2996 GCA_050696935.1 Solirubrobacteraceae bacterium
GTGCACGACGCCGCGCGGCCGCTCGTGACGCCCGGGCACTTCCGCGCCGCCCTCGCCGCGCTCGCCGACGCCGACTGCGCGACCGCCGCCGCGCGGCTAACGGACACGGTCAAGGAGGCGGGGCCGGACCGGCTCGTCACCGCGACGCTCGACCGCTCCCGCCTGTGGGCGATCCAGACCCCGCAGGCGTTCCGCCGGGCGGCGCTGGAGCGGGCGCTCGACGTCGGCGACGAGGTGCTGGCGCGGGCGACCGACGACGCGTGGCTGGTGGAGCGGGCAGGCGGCACCGTGCGGGTCGTAGAGTCCACGCCCGCCAACCTGAAGGTGACCACCGCGCTCGAGCTGCGGATCGCCGAGCACCTCCTTGCTGACCGACTATCACGTCCACCTGCGCCCTGACGAGCGCGAGCACACGCCCGAGCGGTGGTTCACCGCCGCCAACGCCGCGCGCTACCGGGACGTCGCCTCTGAGCGGGGCATCGCCGAGCTGGGCGTGGCCGAGCACGTGTACCGCTTCTCCGCCGCGCTGGACGTCTGGCAGCACCCGTTCTGGCGCGAGTACGCGCACGACGACCTCGACGCCTACTGCGCCTTCGTGCGCGAGGAGACCGACCTGCGGCTGGGGATCGAGGCCGACTTCGTGCCCGGCCGCGAGGACCGCATGGCCACGCTGCTGGAGGCGCGCGACTGGGACTACGTGGTCGGCTCCGTGCACTTCCTGCACGACCGGTCGCTCGACACCGAGGAGTACTCGGTGTGGGGCGCCGGCGAGTCGGCCGAGCGGGTGTGGCGGCGCTACTTCTCGACCGTGGCGGAGGCCGCTCGCTCCGGGTTGTACGACATCGTCGCCCACCCCGACCTGGTGAAGGTGTGGGGGCCGCGGGCGCCGCGGCCGGACGGCGACCTGCGGCGCTACTACGAGCCCGCGGTGGAGGCCTTCGCGGAGGCCGGCGTGGCCGTGGAGCTGTCCACCGCCGGCTGGCGCAAGCCGGTGCGGGAGCAGTACCCGTCGGCGGCGCTGCTCGAGATGGTCGTCGAAGCGGGCTGCCCGATCGCGCTGTCGAGCGACGCGCACGTGCCGGAGCAGCTGGGTCACGAGTACGAGCGGGCGCTGGAGCTGCTCGAGGCGGTGGGGGTGCGCGAGCTCGCCGTGTTCTCGCGGCGGGAGCGCCGGCTGGAGCCGGTCGGGTGAGGATGGGCATCGGGATCGACTCGCACCGGTTCGCCGCGGGGCGCCGGCTGGTCCTCGGCGGGGTGGAGATCCCGCACGAGCTCGGGCTCGCGGGTCACTCCGACGCCGACGTGCTCGCCCACGCGATCGCCGACGCCCTGCTCGGCGCCGCCGGGCTGGGCGACATCGGGCAGCACTTCCCGGACACGGATGAGACGTTCCGCGACGCCGACTCGATGGCGCTGCTGCGCGAGGTGGTGGAGCTCGTGCGGGCCGAGGGGCACGAGCTGGTGCACGTCGACGCCACGGTGATGCTGGAGCGCCCGCGGCTCGCGCCGCACCGGGAGGCGATCCACGCCACGCTCGCCGCCGTCCTCGGCTCGGTCAACGTGAAGGCGACGACGGGCGAGGGCATGGGGTTCGTCGGCCGCGGCGAGGGAGCGGCCGCGCTGGCGATCGCGACGCTCGATCCATGATCCGCCTGTACGACACGCGCACGCGGGAGGTGCGGCCGCTCGTGCCGCGCGACGCCGGCAAGGTCGGCATCTACGCCTGCGGGCCGACCGTCTACTCGCGCGTGCACGTGGGCAACGCCCGGCCGTACGTCGTCTTCTCCCAGCTCAAGCGGTTCCTGGAGCACGAGGGTTACGAGGTGACGCTGGTCGCCAACATCACCGACGTCAACGACAAGATCTACGACGCCGCGCGGGCGGCGGGGCGCGACTCCGCGGGCCTCGCGCGGGAGATGACCGCCCATTACGTCGCCGACACGGACCGCCTCGGGCTCGGACGGCCGGACTACGAGCCGCTGGCGTCCGAGTACGTCGGCCACATCGTCGACCTGATCGGGGCGCTGGTGGAGCGCGGGCATGCCTACGCCGCCGGCGGCGACGTGTACTTCCGCGTGCGCACGCTGCCGTCGTACGGCGAGCTCTCGCGCCGCGACGTGGAGCAGATGGACCAGGGCGAGGGCGTGGAGGGCGCCGACCGCAAGGAGGACCCGCTCGACTTCGCGCTCTGGAAGGCGCACAAGCCGGACGAGGACACGGCGTGGGACTCGCCCTGGGGCCGCGGCCGGCCCGGCTGGCACATCGAGTGCTCGGCCATGGCGGAGGCGCTGCTCGGGCTGGAGCTCGACATCCACGGCGGCGGGGTCGACCTCGTGTTCCCGCACCACGAGAACGAGGCGGCGCAGACCGCGGCCGGCCGCGGGCGCCCGCTCGCCCGCGCGTGGATGCACAACGGGATGTTGGAGGCGTCCGAGGGCGAGAAGATGGCCAAGTCGGTCGGCAACATCCGCGGGCTGGCGGAGGTGCTCGACGAGGTCGCCGCCGAGACGCTGGTGCTCTACCTCTGCACCGGCCACTACCGCCAGCCGCTGGCCTTCTCGGCCGACGCGCTGCAGGCGGCGGCGGGCGCGGCGCGGCGGATCCGGGAGGCGGGGCGGCGCCTTCATCCGGGCGACTCGCCGCCGCAGCTGGCGGTGCACCGCGACGCCTTCTTCGCCGCGCTGGCGGACGACTTCAACACCGCCAAGGCACTGGCTGCGCTGTACGAGTGGGTGGGCGAGGCGAACAAGCGCAACGGCGTCGGCGTCGGCGACGGCCACCTGCGCGAGATGCTCGGGGTGCTCGGCCTCGAGGCGCTCCTCGAGGCAGACGAGGGCCCGCCGCCCGAGGCGGTCGAGCTCGCCGAGCGCCGCGCCGCCGCGCGCGCGGCGAAGGACTGGGGGGAGGCCGACCGGCTGCGCGACGAGCTGCGGACGATGGGCTGGGAGGTGCGCGACGGCCCGGAAGGACCGGAGCTCGTCCCGGCGGCCTGACCG
>JBOGYU010000576.1:0-2983 GCA_050696935.1 Solirubrobacteraceae bacterium
GCGCCGACCTGCTCGCCCGCTTCGGCTGGGGCCGCCTCACTCCCGGGCGGCTCGGGCTCGAGCTCACGACGCTCGTCGCCCTGCTCGCCGTCGGCGGGTTCTCGTTCTTCTTCGTGGGCCACCTCGGGGGGGAGGAGAGCCTGCCGCGGATCGACACCATCGCCGCGGACGTTTCCGGGCGCGTCACCGCCCAGCCGCTGGTGGACGTGGCGAGCGTCGTGACCGACCTGGGAGCGCTCCCGACCGTCGCGTTCGCCGCCCTGCTCACCGCCGGCTGGGCGGTCACGCGCGGCCGCTGGATCGAGACGGCCGCGCTCGTCTGCGGCGTGCCCCTCTCCTCCCTCGCGGTGCACGCCGCCAAGGCGGCGTACGGGCGCACGCGGCCTGAGGACATGCTGATCGAGGTCGACGGCTCGGCGTACCCGTCCGGCCACACCGTGTACGCGGTCGCGCTCGTCGCCTGCGCGACGGTGCTCGTGCGCGCCGGCTCCGGCTGGGCCGTGCGGTTCGCGGCCGTCACCGTGGCGATCGCCGCGGTGGTGCTGGTCGGCCTCACGCGCGTCTACCTGCGCGTGCACCACTTCACGGACGTGCTCGGCGGCGCGGCGCTCGGCTTCGCGCTGTGGGCGCTGGTGGGAGGGATCGCGCTCGTCGCCGGGCACGTGCGCCACAATGGGCGGCCAGAGCGATGACGGACGAGCAGATCACCTACCTCACCTTCGGGGCGGCGGGGCTCATCTCGGTCGTCGCCTGGCTCGCCTTCATCGCCGTGCCGGCCTGGAAGTCCTACTGGCGCCTGCGCGAGCGGCTGCTGGCGGTCGTGATGAGCGTCTACGTGCTCGCCGCCTTCGCGCTGGCCGGCGCGGGCGTGGGCGGGCTCGTGGTCTGGTACTACGACCGGTTGTAGCGATGGCCGACCCGCTCGCCCGCGAGGCCGCACTGGACCTCGGCGCGCTCGCCGCGATCTCCGACGCGGTGGAGTCCGGCCTCGGCCTCCCCGAGGTCGTGCGCGCCGCCGCCCGCGTGCTCGACGCGTCGCTCGTGCTGATCGACAGGTCGTCCGCCGTGCTCGCGGTCGCGGCGCGGTCCACCGCCGACGAGCGGGCGCTGATGGCCGACGCGGCCGGAGTCGAGACACACGAGCTGCGGGTGGGGGACACCGTGGTCGGCCGGCTGCGGGCGCGCGGGCGCACCGGCGAGCCGCCCGCGGCGCTCCTGCGCGTCGTCACCACGCTGATCGCCTCCGAGGTCGAGCGCCTGCGCGCGCCCGAGCGCGCCTCCGAGGCGGCGCAGTCCGCGTTCCTCGCCGCGGTGCTGCGGCGGGAGGTGACCGACCGCGGCGACATCGCGGCCCGCGCGGCGGAGCTCGGCGTCGACGTCCGTGCCGGCGCGGCGGTCGTGGTCGTGCGCGCCCACCACTTTGCGCCGGCCGAGGACGACTGGCGCGTCCGCATGCTGGCCGCGGCCGAGCGGGCAGCGCGGGCGAGCGCGCCCGGCTCGCTCGCAGCGGTGATCGACGACCACGTGGTCGTGCTCCTCCCCGCGGCCGGCGACGCGGAGGTACGCCGGGTCGCCACCGCGGTCGCGCGCGAGCTGCGCTCCAGCCTGCACGGCTTCACCTTCGCGATCGGCCACTCGCGCGTGGCGACCGACCCCGTCGACCTCTACCGCGCCGGCAACGAGGCCCTCCTCGCCGCCAACGTCGCCGACGCCGGGGCCGGGGACGCGGTGCTGGCCTTCGAGCAGACCGGCGCCTACCGCCTGCTCCTGCCCGCCATGAGCGAGGACCCGGCCGAGCTGCAGCGCTTCTACGACGAGACCGTCGAGCCGCTGGTCGCCTACGACGAGCAGTACGAGACCGACCTCGTGCAGACGCTGGAGACCTTCCTGGACGCCGACGGCAACGTCGCCGGCACCGCCCAGCGCCTCTTCACCCACCGCCACACGATCCGCTACCGGCTCGAGCGGGTGCGCGACCTCACGGGCCTCGACGTGTCCTCCACGGACGGGCGCGAGAAGCTCGGCCTGGGCCTGAAGGCGATGCGCGTCCTGGGGATCGCCGCCCCGCGCGGGCCGGCGACCGAGGCGGGCGCGGAGGCCGGCCGCGTCCCTCGTGAACCGAAAGACCGGTAGGTAATCAAGGCGCTCGCACGAGCTTGCGAGTGCGAGTAAGCCGCACTCGAATGCTCGCACGAGCTTGCGAGTGCGAGTAAGCCGCACTCGAATGCTCGCACGAGCTTGCGAGTGCGAGTAAGCCGCACTCGAGTAAGCCGCACTCGAATCAGAAGACCTCCGGGCACCACGGCGCCCGGTCGCCGCGGAAGGCGCGACTGGCGGGGCGAGCCTGCCGGGGCGCAGCTCTCGCACGCGGCCGGCGCGGGCGAGCTGGTCGAGCGTCGTGCCGCCGAGGTAGGCGGCGCCGAGGTCGGCGGCCGACAGGGCGAGATCCGCCGGCGAGCGCGCCGGCTCGCACGTCGCCGTGCGGCCGTCCCACGCGAGCGCCCAGGTGCCCGCGTTCCAGGGGCAGAACTCGTCGGCGAGCTCGAGCACCGTCTCGAAGGGCGCCGCATACGTCCGCGCGGTGAGCGCGCGGGGGACGTCGACCACCCGCACCCACAGCCCCTCGCCGACCCGGGCCTGCACCGCCTGCGCCTCCGTGAGCATGTGCGGGAGCGGGTCGTCGGACGCGGCGAGCTGGTAGCGTACGCTCCGCACGAGGTCGAGCGAGAGCAGGTAGCTCCAGATCGCGGCGCGGCCCTCCGGCGTGGCGGCGACCACCTCGCGCACGGTCACCTCGCCCGCCGGCCGGCCGTGCGCCCAGCCGGTCTTCGCGGCGTACAGGGCGTACGCCTCGCCGTCGACCACCGCGGCCTTCAGGGGGCTCATGCCGTCGCGCCGGTGCTCGGGATCGGCCATCCGGAACTCCCACCATGCGCCGGGGCGGTCGAGCATGCCGGGGCGGTCGCGGCGGGGCGGCTACGGG
>JBOGYU010000577.1:0-2979 GCA_050696935.1 Solirubrobacteraceae bacterium
GATCACCACGCGGCGCACGCCGCCCGTCGTGCCGGGCGTGCGCTCGCCCTGCAGGGAGGAGCGGGTCGGGCGTTGGCGGCGCTCCCCGCCGCCGTCCTGGCGCGGGGCCTCCTTGGGCTCCTCCGCGGGTGGCTTGGAGGCCTGCTCGCGGGCCTGCTGTTGCTGCTGCTGGCGCTCGGCGAGCCGCTGCTTGGCCGATGCGGTGGCGGGGCGGTCGAACCCCATGCCGGTCTGCCGCGGCGCCTGCTGCTTGGGCTCGGGCTTGCCGTTGGCCTCGGGCTGCTTCGGCGGCTTGCCGGTGAGTGCGCGCTCGGCCTCGTCCTCGTCGACGGCGGACGCCGCGGCCTTGACCTTCAGCCCGTACGCGTTCAGCCGCTTCAGCACCTCCGGGAAGGGCATGTCGTACTGCTTGGCTAGCTCGTGAACGCGCTTCTTGGCCATGTGCGTGTGAAGTCTACGGTGTCCTCTGGGATGGTCACGGGCGCCTTGAAGGCCCGCTGGAAGCCGCGGCGGGCGACCGCGGCGTCGAAGCAATCGCGTGCGGGGTGAAGCCAGGCGCCGCGACCGGGGAGCCTGGCCTCCGGGTCGGGCACGACCCGTCCCTCCACGGTAGCGAAGCGGCGAAGCGCCGCCCGCGGGGCCCGCTCACGGCACCCCACACACCGCCTAATCGGTCCAGGCGCAGATATCGGCGTGTCTGGCAAGAGAGGGCCCACCCACCCAGGTGGGACAGTGCGGGAATCCGAAGGGCACGGCCCACCCCCGCGAGGCGAAGCCGGTGACGAGCGACGAAGTCGCGAGGCAGTGCCGCCAGGCGCGCCGAGATCAAGCCTGGCCGACGACGTCGGTGTCTTTGCCTTCTAGCGCCTGGTGGGAGTCCAGGCCGCAGTAGCGCGAGCTGGGCAGGGCGGCGTTTGGGCAGCGGCGGCCGTTCGCGAGGATCGCGTGGCAGCGGCCGCCGAGCTCCTCGCCCTCCTCGTCGGCGTAGCCGCCCTCGCTCTCCTGCTTGGAGAACTCGGTCTCGGAGCGGATGTCCACGCGCCAGCCGGTGAGCCGGGCGGCCAGGCGCGCGTTCTGGCCCTCGCGGCCGATCGCCAGCGAGAGCTGGTCGTCGGGCACGATCACCGTCGCCTGCTTGCCCTGGTCGTCCACCAGCACCTCGCGCACGCGCGCCGGGCTCAGGGCCTTGGCGACGAACCGGGCGGGCTCGTCGTTGTAGGGGATGATGTCGATCTTCTCGCCCCGCAGCTCGGACACGACCATCCGCACCCGCGAGCCGCGCGGGCCGACGCACGCGCCCACCGGGTCGACCCCGTCGGCGTGCGAGACGACCGCGATCTTGGAGCGGTAGCCGGGCTCGCGCGCGACATTGGTGATCTCCACCAGCCCGTCGGCGATCTCCGGCACCTCGAGCTCGAACAGCTTCTTGATCAGCTCCGGGTCGCGCCGGGAGACGATGATGCTCGGCCCGCGCGTGGAGGAGGAGACCTCCTTGATGACCGCCTTGATCCGCTGCGAGTGGTCGTAGCGCTCGCCGTCGACCTGCTCGGACTTCGGCAGCAGCGCCTCCACCCGCTCGCGCAGCTGCACGAGCGTGTAGCGGGAGTCCGACTGCTGGACGATCCCGGTGATCAGCTCGCCGACGCGGTCGCGGTACTCCTCGAACATCATGTCCCGCTCGGCCTCGCGGATCCGCTGCAGGATCACCTGCTTGGCGGTCTGCGCGGCGATCCGCCCGAAGTCGTGCGGCGTGACGTCGCGGGTCTCGATCTGGTCCTCGAACTCGGCGATGCGGGCGGGGTCGATCTCCGGCGCCTCGGGGATGATCACCTCGCCCGTCTCCGGGTCCACACGGCGCTCCTCGAGCGTCGCGGCCTCCTCGGCCTCGTCGAGCAGCTGCTCCTCGAGGTCGGGCGGCAGGATCAGCTCGTCCACGCGGAAGTCGCCCGTCTCGCGCTCCATCCGCACGCGGGCGTACCGGGCCGCCCCGGGCTGCTTCTTGTACGCCGACAGCAGCGCGTCCTCCAAGGCCAGCATGAGCTTCTCCTCGGAGATGCCCTTCTCGCGCCCCAGCACGCGGACGGCGTCGACGATCTCTTGCGACATGTCGGCTCAGTCCCCCAGAAGATTCGATCGGTGGATGTCGGCGTAGGCGATGGAGACGACGCCCGTGTCGGCGGCCACCGTCACGCCGTCGTCGCCCGCGTCCAGGAGCTCGCCGGTGAACGAGCGGCGGCCGTCGTGCTGGTCGCGGGTGCGCACCCGCGCGCGGCGGCCGACATAGCGGCGGAAGTGCTCGGGCTTGGTCAGCGGCCGCTGGACGCCCGGAGAGGACACCTCGAGCGCGTACTGCTCGCGGACCTCCGGGAGCTTGCGGGTGACCCGCTCGCACAGCTCGAGCGTGACGCCCTTCGGATGGTCGATGAAGAGCCGGAGCAGGCCGCCGGAGACGACCTCGGCGAGCAGCACCTCGACCTCCGGCTCCACCTCGGAGAGGCGGGCTTCGATGTCGGCCTGGATCGCGCTCATGTCACCTCCGATGCTCCCCATCTTCATTAAAAAAGCGGGCCAGCGCCCGCTTTCCATGGCCTCGCGGCCGAAAAAGCTGTGCGCGTGTTATAGCACCGCTAGGCGGTGGCCCGGGCGCGGTCGCGGTAGATCCGGTAGTCGCGGCGCTCGGGGCGCAGGCCGGCGGCAAGGGTCAGCGGCTTGCGCGCCTCGGCGGCGCGCCCGAGCTCGAGCAGCGCGCGGCCGAGGCAGAACAGCGCGTAGTCGTTGGTCGGCGCCCGCTCGACCACGGCCTCGAACTCCACGCGCGCCTCCTCGAACTGGCGGCTGCGGAAGTACGCGCGCCCGAGCGCCTCGCGGATCGAGGTCTTCTCGGGTTCCAGCTCGGCCGCCTTGGCGAGCGGGATCGTCGCCTGATTGAAGTCCCCCGCCTCGAGGAGCGCCGTCCCGCGCTTGAAGAGGTCGTACACG
>JBOGYU010000578.1:0-2972 GCA_050696935.1 Solirubrobacteraceae bacterium
GCTCTGGGCCGGCGCGGGCTCCGGCGCCTTCCTGCGCTGGAGGCGCTGGGCGACGGCCGCGAGGTCGCCGATGCGCTCGCTGCGCTCGACCAGCCGGCCGATCTCCTCGAACGCCGCCGGCGGGTACGCGTCGTCCGGGTGCAGCTTGGGAGGGAGGACGCCCTCGTAGCCGAGCCGGCTGAAGTCGTCCTCGTAGAGCGCGCTCACGATCTCGCGGACCTCGGGCGTGAAGAGAGCCGCGATCGGCAGCAGCGGGGTTTCGTTCGAGCGCCGCAGGCGGATCTCGCCGGTCCAACCCTGCGCGCGCAGGTGGCGTTCGAAGTCCTCCAGCAGCCGCGGGATCTCGGGGGTGTCGTAGACCCTGGTGTAGGGCATCCGGTCCAGCGCGGCCTCGCGCCACTGGGGCATGAAGTGCCGGTCGCGCTCCACCAGCTTCTGCGCCGAGCCCCGGGCGAGGGCCGTCGTGAAGCGCCCGAAGTCCTCCACTACGTCCTCCGTGCTCCGCGGCACTCGGGGGAACCACGGAGCGTCCCCGTGGCGCCTGACCCGCCGCGGCTCGCGCAGCAGGAGCTTGGACTGCCAGGCCGAGAACAGCCGCGCCGACGGGTGCCGGACGACCGTGAAGACGAACCACCCCTCCTCCTGCGAGATCGCGGCCAGCTTGGTGTCCGAGAGGGAGTGCAGCGTGGGCGTGTGGCGCCATTTGGCCCGGCTGTGGATGCACATGTCGCGCGTCACCGCGCGGCCCGACGACCGGTAGAACCGTTGGGGGTCCTCCCCCTGCACGTCCGCCACGAGCCACTTCAGGCTGGTGCAGGCGGCCTTGCTCACCGCGACGTAGACTGACTTGTACTGCGGCATGACGTACGTCGGGCGCTCGTGCTGCGGGAGTTGGTCGCGTCGCATTGCCGGCGACAGCGTAGATCAGCCGGGACCTTCCTCTAGGCTGCGACGCTGCCGCGGAGCGGCGACCAACGATGACCAGCGGCGTCAGCATCACACGAGCAGACCCGGGCGCGGACGCGCCCGCGCGCACCGGCGCCACCTGCGTCCTGCTCGCGACCGTAGGCGTCGCCGGGGGCGCGCCGGCGGCGCTCCAGCCGTGGGACGGGGGCACTCTGCTGCGGCGCGCGGTCGAGCAGCTCGCCGGCCTGGGTGTGGATGATCTCCGGGTCCTGACTCGGCCGGCCTGGGAGCAGGACGTGGAGCGGGCGCTCGACGGGCAGGCGGTGCCGCTGCACGTCTCCGCGGGGCCGGCCGAGGACCTGCGCGCGATCGCCGCCATCGCCGGCAGCCGGGAGGGAGACCTCGTGGTGGCGCACGGCGACATCGTCACCCACCGCGAGGCGCTCGCCGGCCTGCTGACGGACCCGCGCCTCTCCACTGCCGCCCTCACCGGCCGGCCGCTGCCGTTCGCGCCGCTGGTGCGCCTGCGACGCGGCCGGATCGTCAGCGCCGCCTCTCCATATCACTCCGTGCACAGTCCCGACGGGGCGTTCCTCGGCGTCCTGAAGGTAGCGGCGCGCGACCGCGCCGGCGCAGCGGCGGTCGCGGAGCGCCTGGCCGCGCTCTCGACGCCTCCCATCCCCCCGGCCTGGGAGGACCGGTTCGACCGCACCGCCCGTGTGTGGCGGAAGTCGTTCCGCCAAGCGGGCAAGCGAGCCGCCCGGAGGGCGAGCGCGCGAGGGGAGCGCATCGCCCCTGCCCCGGCGCCCGCGGCGCCGGACGAGGCCATGGTCGGCCTGCACCTCGAGGCTGCGCGGCAGGACGTCGCCTCGCTGCTCCTCACCGGGATCGTGCGGCAGGGGTCTGAGGTGGGCGTCAGCCACCTGCGGGAGCTGTACTGGGCGCGCCCACTCTCGCGCGAGGAGGTCACCGAGGCCGCGGAGGAGATCGCGCGCTGCGACGAGGACAGGGTGCTCCTGGACTCGGCCGTCAAGCCCACCGACGGGTTCTTCACGACGTTCTTCGTCAGCCCGTACTCGCGGTTCATCGCCCGCTGGGCCGCCCGGCGAGGATTCACGCCGAACCAGGTCACCGTCGCCTCGATGGCGATCGGCCTGCTCGCCGCGGCCGCCTTCGCCACCGGCGACCGGTGGGGCCTCGTCGCCGGCGCCGTCCTGCTCCAGGTGTCGTTCACGACCGACTGCGTGGACGGCCAGCTCGCCCGCTACACGCGGAGCTTCTCCAAGCTGGGAGCGTGGCTGGACTCGATGTTCGACCGCACCAAGGAGTACGCGGTGTTCGCGGGCCTGGCGATCGGCGCCGCCCGGGCGGGCGACGACGTTTGGCTGCTGGCCTGCTGCGCGCTCACGCTCCAGACCGTCCGCCACCTCGCCGACGTCTCGTTCAACGACGCCGAGCACTCGCGGAACCGCGTCGAAGCACAGCGCCCGATCGAGGAGCCGGCCGACCGGCTCGCGCCGGACGACAAGGCGCCGGAGGACGGCGTGCCCACGCTGCCGCGGCGGGCGCTCGTACGCTGGCGCCGGTTCGAGCGCTCTGCAGCGGTCGTCTGGCCGCGGAAGATGATCGCGTTCCCGATCGGCGAGCGGTTCGCCGCGATCTCGATCACCGCCGCGCTGTTCACGCCGCGGACCACCTTCGTGGTCCTGCTCTCGTGGGGCGGGCTCGCGGCGGCATACACGGTCACGGGCCGCATGCTCCGGTCGATCGCATGAGCGCGGCGGCGGTGCCGACGGCACCGGCGGCTGAGCGGCCGGACACGATTGCGGTCATCCGCGACGACGGTCCCGTGGCGACGGCCCTCGGTCGCGCGCTCGGTCCGTCGGTCCCCCTGCCGGCCGCGGCGCTGGCGGCCCTCGGGTCCCTGCCGCTGCTGGCTCTGATCGCCTTCGGCGGCGGCGACGTCGCGGTGCCGTTCGCCGGCGCAGCCATCCTGTGGGCGGTGGTCTGCGGCGGGGTGGCCGCCGGCCGCCCGCGGCGAGGTCGCCTGCGCTGGACCGCGACGC
>JBOGYU010000579.1:0-2967 GCA_050696935.1 Solirubrobacteraceae bacterium
GGACGGATCGCCCGCCGCTCGGCTCGCCCTACGGGCTCACCTCGCAGCGAGCGATCCGTCCGCGGCCGCACTTACCGTGCCAGCCCTACAACCACCCGCTCTCACAGCAGGTGGATCGAAGAACGGGGTCCGGCCAAGGGTACTCACTCGTCCCCTACCTCCCCGTCCTGTTCGTCCCGGGACAGCACCGGTTCCTGGTGTCGCTGTTCGCGGGAACCTCACCGCCGGAGTACGAGTTCGCGGGCGGGGACGGGCAGCGCGTGCGGCGCGACTACTACGAGACGCTGAGCGACCTCTACGTGGAGGAGCACCTGAAGGTCATTCAGAGGTGGACCCACTCCCGGGGTCTCGAGCTCGAAGCGCAGCCGGCGTACGGCTCGACGCTGGACGCCGGTCGCGCCGCGGCGGCGCTCGATGTCCCCGGTACCAAGTCCTTGGCCGCCGGCGGGAACATCGAGTTCCACCGAGCGCTGGCCGGCGGCGCGCACATGGGCGGCGCACAGAAGCTGACCATCGAATGCTGCGCCACGTCCAAGGCGACTACGCACAGACGCTCGAGGAGTTCAAGCGGACCATCGACCTCGCTTTCGCGGGTGGCGTCACACAGGTCAAGGTGCACGGCTATCCATATGCGAACGCTCCGGGGGCCGTGTGGCCGGGCTGGTCGCCGATGTCATCCCAGTATCCGACGATCGACACGTACTACAACACGCTCGCCTTCAGCAACGTGTTGACTCTGATCGGCTTCGGCGAGCAATGGGGCGACCGGCAGCCCATGTGGCGTCACTGGCCCGCGATGTCGGACTACGTGGCTCGCACCAGCCAGATACTCCAACGAGGGCGCCCCCGCGTTGACGTCGCGATCTATCGACAGGAGTACGCACTCAGCAGCGAAGAGCCCGGCTTCCCGGCTAAGAGCCTCGGCGAGACCGGCTTCACGTACGAGTACGTAGACGCGCACTCGCTCACCGCAGATGCGCTCGCGGTCGAAGACGGTCGGCTCGGTGCGAGCCTGGCCGGATATCGCGCGGTGGTTCTCGACGAGCGTGCTCTCGCCCCGGACGTCGCCGCGCGGCTCGCGGAGCTCGCCGAGGATGGCCTGGCCGTGGTGATCGTCGGCCGGCAACCCGACCGAGCGCCCGGCTTCCGCGGTCCGGAATCCAACGACCGTCGGGTGCAGGAGTCGATCGCGAGGCTGCTACTCGCTCCACGCGTCCGGCAGGTCGAGGAGCCGGACGACGTTCGTGCGGCGCTGGAGCGCCTTGGGGTCGAGCCGGACGTCGTGTACACCGGCGGCGCGCCGCTGACAGCGGTGCATCGGCAGACGGAAGGAGCGGACTACTGGTACCTCCTGAACCAGAGCGATGAACGCGTACGCGTGATGGCGTCCTTCTCGGCAAAGGGGCCACCGCGCGAGCTCGACGCGTGGCGGGGCACGATCTCCGAGCTCGCTCTCTATCGACGGCGAGAGGGCCGGGTGGAACTGCCGATGACGCTCGAGCCCCACGGCACGCGGCTGATCGCCTTCAGCCGGCGTACCGGGGAGCCCAAGGTCCACGTGATCTCGACAACGGCCGACGACGCCGCGTACCGTGGTCGTGCGATCGAAATCCGGGACTATCAGGGTGGCGAGCGGGAAATCGTGCTCAGTAACGGGACGAGCAAGCGCCTGAGCCTGCCAGCGGTTCCGGAGTCCGTGGAGCTGAGGCGTTGGCGGTTGCTCGTCGACGACTGGAGACCCTCCGGGCCGTTCAGGCATGACCTCGAGCTCGACGAGCTGAGGGACTGGCGGGAGATCAGCGAGCTGCGCGACACATCCGGCGTCGGCACCTACAGCACAGTGTTCGAGCTACCGCCGGAGTGGCGATCCCGTGGGTTGGGTGTCGAGCTGGATCTGGGAGTGGTGGAAGGAAGCGTCCGAGTCGTCGTCAACGGCGAGATCGCCGCGCCGCAGTCCGTCGCGGATCGACCGATCGCCATCGGGCACCTGCTGCGCGACGGCGCGAATCACGTGACGATCGAGCTCGCGACCACCTTGCGCAACCGGCTGCACGCACTGGGGCGCGGCGGCGATCCCAACTACGCTCGCTTCTTGTCCAAGGAGCCGGCCACGCAGCCGTATGGTCTCCTCGGCCCTGTGAGGCTTGTGCCCTACGCCGAGCGCGTCGTCGAGGAACGCTAAGCGCAGCACGCGACGAGGCCCGCGACGGAGCTATGGAGCCTGGGTCGCTATCGCGCTGCAAGGCGCGCCGCCACGATCGTGGATCACCCATCGGGCTTCGTCCTGCCGATGCGGCGGTATGCCTCCTCGGGCACCGCCTCGACCGTCTTGTAGATCGTCCAGGTGCACGGCTTGGGGTCGGGCCCCAGCGTCTCGGCCGGATGGAGCGGCGAGTCCGTCACGCGCACCGGGGCGCCCCACTGCTCGACTGCCCACAGCTCGTTGGTCAGGCAGCAGTGGGCGCAGTAGTAGCAGACGCCCTTCTCGTTCCAGGCCCAGTCGTGGGCCTCGGTGGTGATGCCGAACTCGTAAGGCGGCTCCGATCGCGACGGCGTGCCCTCGATCGGGTCGCCGCGCTGGCCGCGGCCGCCCGAGCCGCACGGATCGAACGCGATCACCCAGCGGTCATCGTGCTCCGTGATCTCCATGTTGCCGAGCCGGTCGGGACCGACCAGATGGGCCCGCATCGCCTCGAACGCGAGGTACAGGTTGCGCTCCACCGTGTCCTCGTAGGGGCGCTCGCGGGTGTCGTACGGGCCGTAGCGCTCGCGCAGGAACGGCTCGAGGACCGCGCGGTAGCAGTCGCCGATCGCCGCCTCGCCGAAGCGGCGGGCGACGAATGTCAGCAGTCCCGACTGCAGGTCCACCCACCGGTCGTGGAGCCGGCGCCAGCCCTCCCGCAGCTCGTCGAGGCGCTCGCGGCCGGCCGCCTCGTCGAGCGCCATCCCGCGCAGCTCGGCCGCCAG
>JBOGYU010000580.1:0-2966 GCA_050696935.1 Solirubrobacteraceae bacterium
GCGCTGGAGACCGCGCGCGAGCTGCGCGGCACGGTCGCCGGCGCCGTGGATGCCGCCGCCGCGGGCGTCGTGCACCCGGACGAGTGCCTGCTCAACGTCGGCGTGCACTGGGGGTCGGCGCTGTACATGGGCCAGATCGTCAGCGGCGGGCGGCTGGAGGTGACCGCGCTGGGCGACGAGGTCAACGAGGCCGCGCGCGTGCAGCAGGCCGCCCGCGGCGGCTGCATCCTGGCCTCGAAGAGCCTGCTCGAGCAGCTGTCCGATCGCGATGCCGCCGCGCTCGGGCTCGACACGCACGCGATCGGCTACCGCACGGTGGCCGAGCTGCCGGACGCGCCCGAGAAGGCGGTGCGCGACGCCGGCGGCGTCCCCGTGGCCTCGCTCACCTGAACGAGGTCGCGCGCCACTGGCCGTCCTCGCGCACGAACTCGAACGTCTCGGTCGGCCCGTCGTCGCCGCGCTGCACGCGCGCCGTGGCCTCCTCCCCGGTGACGGTCACGTCCCGGACGTCGAGCGCGAAGTCGTCCGCGTCGTCGATCGCCCTGCCCATCTCCTCGGCGCAGGTGGTGCCGGCGGCCTCGAGCTGGTCCACCAGCGTGCGCGAGAGGATGTTCGCGCAGATGTCCTCGGGCTTGCGGCCCTCGCCCGCCTCCTGGAGGTCCTCGACCTTCTGCGCGACCTCCCGCTCGGGCCCCTGGAAGCGCTCGATGGAGGACTCCTCGGCGGCCCCGCAGCCGGCGAGGACGAGGAGCGCGATCGTGGCGGCGAGCAGGCGCTTCATGGCCGGGCAGATCCTAGTGCGCAGATACCATCGGGGCCGTGCAGGAGCGGCCTGCCTCGCTACGCTCGTCACCGGTGGCGGCTTCGCCTTCACCTCGAGTCCCGCGGGGGCGTCACGCACCGCCGCTCGAGATCCGGCTGAGCCGGCAGCGGCGGCGGCTGTTCGCGGCGGCGGCCGCGGTGTTCTCGCGCGCCGGATACGCGGACGCCACCGCCGAGGCGATCGCGCGCGAGGCCGGGATGTCCAAGGCCACGTTCTACGAGCACTTCGCCAACAAGGAGGAGTGCGTCGTCGCCCTGTGCGACACGGCGACGGACGTGGTGCTCGACGCGATGCGCGCGGCCGCCGAGACGAGCGTCGACGAGCCGCCGCAGCCGCGCATCCGCGCGCTGGTGGAGGCGTTCCTGCAGGCGCTCGCCGACTTCCCGGACGAGGCGCAGACGCTGATCGTCGAGATCGTCGGCGCCGGCCCGCGCGCGATGGAGCGCCGCGACCGCGCCCTGGACGCCGTCGCCCAGTACATAGACGACTTCAATCGCGGCGACGCCGAGCGCGGCGCGGCGCCGCGGCTGGGCTCGCCGCACGACGCGTTCGCGATCGTCGGCGCGGTGGTCGAGCTCGCCTCGCGCCAGATCCGCACCGGCCGCCCCTCGGACATCCGGGAGCTCGAGCCGGTCGTCGAGCGCCTCGCGCTCGGGCTCCTGCGGGCCGGATGACTCACCGCGCCCTCCGTTCGGGCGAGCCCGGATGGCGAGCGGAGGGCCGCCGGATGACTCACCGCGCCCTCCGTCGGGCGAGCCCGGATGGCGAGCGGAGGGCCGCCGGATGACTCACCGCGCCCTCCGTCGGGCGAGCCCGGATGGCGAGCGGAGGGCCGCGTGAGCGGGCTCGCGGCGCTCGAGTGCGAGATCGTCGAGTGCCGCCGCTGCCCGCGGCTCGTCTCCTGGCGCGAGCAGGTGGCGCGGGAGAAGCGGGCCGCGTTCCAAGACTGGGACTACTGGGGCCGGCCGGTCCCCGGCTTCGGCGACCCGGCCGCGCGCGTCGTGCTGCTGGGCCTGGCGCCCGCCGCCCACGGCGCCAACCGCACCGGCCGGATGTTCACCGGCGACCGCTCGGGAGACTTCCTGTACGCCGCGCTGCACGCCACCGGGTACGCGAGCCGGCCGACCGCGACCCACCGCGGCGACGGCCTCACGCTCACCGACTGCTTCATCACCGCCTCCGTCCGCTGCGCCCCGCCGGCCAACAAGCCGCTGCCGGCTGAGCGCGACGCCTGCCGGCCGTGGCTGGACGCCGAGCTGGCGCTGCTCGAGCGCGCCCGCGTGATCGTCTGCCTCGGAGCCTTCGCGTGGGCCAACGTCGCCCCGCGTCCGCTGCCGCGGTTCGGCCACGGCGCCGAGGCGCGCGCCGGCCGCTACGCGCTGCTCGGCTGCTTCCACCCCAGCCAGCAGAACACGTTCACCGGGAAGCTGACGCGCGAGATGCTGGAGGCGGTGCTCACACGTGCACGGGAGCTGGCCGACGAGGCCAAGCGCGCGCTGCCGCCGGCGCGCGAGACGGCGGACGAGACCGAGGCGCCATGAGGCGCTACGCCGCGGTCCTGCGCACACCGCACGTCGCGGCGCTGATCGCGTCGACGCTGCTCGCCCGCTTCCCCATCGGCATCAACGCGCTGGCGATCGTGCTCTACCTGCGCGCGGAGCGGGGATCGTTCGCCATCGCCGGCCTGGTGGCGGGAGCCCTCGCGGCGGGGAGCGGCGTCGGCGCGCCCGTCCAGGGCCGGCTGGTCGACGCGTTCGGCCAGCGCCGCGTGCTCGTGCCGCTCGGCGCAGTCCACGCCGCGGCGCTGGGCGCGCTCGTCTGGACCACCGAGGCCGGGGCGCCCTTGGCCGTGCTGTTCGCGTGCGGGCTGATGGCCGGCTTCGCGATCCCGCCGACCTCGTCCGTGCTGCGGTCGATGTGGCCGTCGCTGCTGCGCGAGCGGCCGGAGCTGCTCCAGGCCGCCTACGCGCTCGACTCGGTGCTGATCGAGCTGATCTTCATCGCCGGCCCGCTGCTGACCGCGGCGATCGCCACGGTCATGACGCCCCAGGCCGCCCTCGCCGTGTCGGCGGCGAGCGTGATGGTCGGGACGCTGTCGTTCACCGCGCTGCCGCCCTCGCGCGCCGTGCGCCCCGCGCCCGAC
>JBOGYU010000581.1:0-2962 GCA_050696935.1 Solirubrobacteraceae bacterium
GCGGAGGGCGGGGGTGACCCCGGCCAGCAGGACCGCGACGTGCAGCGCCGCGAAGGCCACGTTGTTGAGCGTCGCCGGGTCGCGGTCGCGCAGCAGCCCGTAGACGCCGACGGCGCACAGGACCGCGATCGCCGCCAGCGCAGGCGCCACCGCCCGCGGCTGGCGCTCCCGCGCTCCCTGCTTCGGGGTGACCACGAAGCCGCCGCGCCGGCCGAGCAGGGCGAGGACGGTCGACTGGACGTGGATCCAGAAGCTCGCCGCCTGGAGCGCGAACGCCTTGAAGGTGTAGGCCCCGCGGCCGAGCACGGTCACGGTCAGCAGCGCGAGCCCGAAGTAGGGGGCGAAGTGGGCCAGGAACTGGTCCGCGGACGTGGACGCCAGCGGCTGGGCGCCGGTGAGCAGCCGCGTCACCGGGAAGCTCATGTAGACGAGCACCGTCCAGCCGCTCAGGAAGAACGACGCGGACAGGGCGTACTGGAGCTTCAGGCGGGCGGGGAGCGAGGCGCGCAACACGGCGGGGAGCGCCGACAGGCAGCCGCGCGACCAGCGCTGCTGCTGGCTGACGTAGGAGGCCATGTCCTCCGGGCCGAGCCCCTGCGCGAGCACCTCCGGCACGTAGCGCGAACGCCAGCCGCGCTCGTGCAGGCGGATCGACAGCTCGAAGTCCTCGGTCACCGAGTCCTGCGGGAAGCCGCCGACCGCTTCCAGCGCCGCGCGCCGGAAGATGACGTTGGTGCCGCAGCAGAACATCGCGTCGTGGCCGTCCTTGCCGCGCGCGATCGGGCCGAAGAACAGCGCCTGCTGGCCCCACGCGGCGGCGGGCACCTCGCCGCGGTCCCAGTTGGCGTAGTACTGCGGCGTCTGCACGAACGCGAGCCGGTCGTCCGCGAAGCAGCCGAGTGTGGCCTCCAGGAAGTGCGGCTCGGGCACGTGGTCGCAGTCGAGCACCATCACGAGCGGCGCGTCGGTGTACGCCAGCGCGTGGTTGATGTTGCCCGCCTTGGCGCCGGCGCGCTCCTGACGCCGCAGGTACCCGGCGCCGTGGAGGGCGGCCATCGCGGCCATCTCGTCGCTGGCGCCGTCGTCGAGCACGTGGACGCGCACCTGCGCGCCGGCCATCGCGGCGGCGGCCCGCACGGTCGGCTCCACGACCTCGACCGGCTCGTCGTAGACGGGGACCATGACGTCGACCGGGGGCGGCGCGCCGTCCCAGACTCGGCGGCGGCGCCGGCGCCCGGCGGAGCAGGTCCACCAGAAGCCGAACGCCTGCGCGGCGTTGAACAGCTCGGCCGCGATCAGCAGCCCGTAGAGCAGCGGGTGCCCGACGCGCTGGGGCTGGAGCAGCCAGGCGAAGTAGAACAGCGCCAGCGGGACGACGGCGGCCAGCAGCAGCCGGATCGCGCGGCGGCGACGGTGGTCGGGGCCTGCGGCGCTCCAGGCCGGGCGGCGCAGGCGTGCGTCGTCGGTCGTCGTCATCGGCGGAACTCCCAGGTCCGGATCTGCGGTCTTCTGTCGCGGCGCACGAGCTCGTGGTCGCGGTCGAGGCGGCGCACCGTCTCGGCGGCCTGCGCGCGGAATTGCGGCTTGTCGAGGAAGCTGGCCAGCACGAAGACCCGCTGCCCGCGGCGCGGCTCCGGCACGCCGTTGGCCATCGGCCGCATCCGCATCTCGCCGTCCTCGTAGTAGGCGACGACGTGGTCCAGGTACGGCGGCGTGAAGACGAGCACGTCGCCGGGGCGGGCGCGCTCCTCGATCTCGTTCACCGCGCCCTTGAAGTCGTAGATGCGCGGGTTGGAGCCGTTGAGCTGCTGGTCGGCGAGCCCGGCGGCGAGGGTGGCGACGGCGGCGCCGCACGCCGCGACCGCGACCGCCGGGCGGTGCGTCCAGCTCGTGAGCCCGCGGGCGATCAGCAGCAGCGCCAGCGGGACGGCGCCGACGAAGTAGCGCACCTCGAACACGAACGGCTTGGCCTGGCCGAGCGCGAACAGGGCGACGGCGGGGAGAGCCGCCGTGGCGACGAGGAGCAGCGTGCGCCAGGAGCGGCCGCGGCCCAGGAGGCCGAGCGCGAGCAGCAGCCCGAGCGGCCAGAGCGCGGCGATCGCGGTCATCGTCGCGTTGGAGTGGTAGCCGAGCACGGCCCACACGCCGTTCGTGATGGCTGCGTACGCGCCGGGCTGCGCCCCCGGCCCGCCGACGGTCCCGCCGGCCTGCGAGGGCACCTGCTGGAAGCCCTTGCCGGCCGCCTCGTTGGCCGCGAACTGGTCCATCGCGAAGGACATCAGCGGGACGGTCAGCAGCAGGAGCAGCACGGTCCAGCCCATCCAGGTGAGCGTGGCGGCGCGGTCGCGCCGGGCGTGCAGCCAGACGAGGAACGCGAGCTGCTGGACGCCGACGAGCAGGAGCCCGAAGTACTGCGTGTAGATCAGCGCGGCGGCGGCGAGGGTGTAGCCGAGCCAGGCCCTGGCGCTCCCGCGGTCCTGCAGGATCCTGGCCTGCGCCCAGACCGTGAGGAGGGCGAAGACCATGAACAGCGCGTACATCCGCGCCTCCTGCGCGTACCAGACGGCGAACGGCGCGACGGTCGCGAGCGCGGCGGCAGCGAGGCCGGCACGCCGGTCGTAGACGTCGCGGCCGACGAGGTACAGGAGCGGGATCAGCGCGGTCGCCGCGAGGAGCGAGGGCAGCCGGACGGCGAGCTCGGCGGTGCCGATCAGCCGCACCGTGATCCACAGCACCACGTGGTGCAGCGGGGGATGCACGTCGGTCGTCCGCAGGCTCTCCAGCAGCCCGCCGAGCGGCATCTGCGCCTGATGGATCGAGGTCGCCTCGTCCAGCCAGATGCCGCGGGTGGCCAGCGCGCGCACGACGATCCCGGCTGCGGCGAGGCCGAGCACGGCGGCGACGTCGCGGCGGCGCAGCAGCGCCACCGCCCTCGTCCCCGCCGACAGGATCGCCGCGCCCC
>JBOGYU010000582.1:0-2962 GCA_050696935.1 Solirubrobacteraceae bacterium
GTGCTGAGGGCGACCCGGCGTGGGCCGCGGCCGCCGTGCTGCGCGGTCGTCGGGTGCTCGCCGAATCGGTCGTGGCGGGCGCTGCCGGTGCACCGTATGCGGCCGGGCTGCTGGCGCTCCGCGAGGGGCGGCTGTTGGAGGCGGCGGTGCGGGCTCTTGCGGTGGTGCCCGACGTCGTGCTCATCGACGCCACGGGTCGGGACCATCCGCATCGAGCGGGACTGGCGCTGCAGCTCGGGGCTGTGCTCGGCCTGCCGACGGTCGGCGTGACGCACCGGCCGCTGCTGGCGTGCGGCCCCTGGCCCGCTGACGCGCGCGGCGAACGGTCTGCGCTGCTGCTCGGCGGCGAGTGCGTCGGTTCCTGGGTGCGCACCCGGCCTGGTACTCGCCCCGTCGCTGTGCACGCCGGTTGGCGGACCGACGTCGACGTGGCCGTCGAGGTCGTGCTGACCGCAACGCGCCGCCACCGCACGCCCGAGCCGCTCCGACACGCGCGCCGGATAGCGCGGACGGCGCGGGCCGGCCGATAGCGGTCCGTCCCTGCCGGACGCGTTCAGCGCGCTGCTCGCCGACTTCGATGCCGGCGCGCTGGAGCTCCTCGGTCGTGCGACCGGCGCACACCGAAGCCCTGACGCTGTTGCCCTAGTGCACCTCTGACGGCACGCGCGTCGTGCCGGTCATCTCGAACACCCAGAAGTCCTCGCCCATGACCGGGACCGAGACGTTGTAGACCGGCACCTCTCCCACGCGGCCCTCGAAGGTGCCCGCGTGCGCGTGGCCGTGGAGCACGAGGTCGGGGTTGTGCTCGAGGATCGGCGCGGCCAGGCGGTCGGTGCCCAGGAACGCCCAGATGTCGCGCCGCTCGCCCTCCAGCGTCTGGGTCGTCGGGGCGTAGTGCAGGAGCGCGATCCGAAACGGGCACAGCGCGACCGCGCGCAGGCCCTCGTCGAGCGCCGCGACCTCGGCCATGCCGTCGGCGTACACCCGGCGCAGCAGCGGCTCCCCGAAGTCCGGGATGTGCGAACCGGCGAAGCCGCCGACGAACCCCTTGGTGCCGACGACGCCGACCTCGGCGCCGCAGATCTCGAGCACGTGGTGGGAGCGCTCGAGCACCACGATGCCGGCCTCGCGCAGCACCGCGGTGAGCTCGTCCGCGCGGTTCGAGTGCCAGTCGTGGTTGCCGAGCACCGCGACGACGGGGATGCCGAGATCGCGCGCCGCGGCGGCGAGGATGGCGGCCTGCTCCGGCTCCCCGTGCGTCGTGAGATCGCCCGCCAGCAGCACGACGTCCACGCGCCCCTCCAACCCCGCGAACGCGCGCGCCGCGCGCTCGCGATCCCCGTCGCGCCCGAAGTGCACGTCGCCCGCCGCGGCGATGCGAATCCGGCACTCCTCCCCTGTCTGGGGGCGCGCTGTCGTGTGGACCGTCATCTCGGGGCGGGTACCCACCCTGCGATGGGCTCAGACGAGCAGCCGTTCGCGGACATCGAGCACGCGCTCAAGCGCAGCGCCGCCGCCCTGCGCGACGCCGACATCCCCTTCCTGCTGGGCGGCAGCCTCGCGAGCTGGGCGCGCGGCGGGCCCGAGACGCACCACGACCTGGACCTGATGATCCGCCCCGCGGACGTCGAGCGCGCGCTGCAGGCGCTGGCCGACGCCGGCATGCGCCCCGAGCGCCCGCCGGAGAACTGGCTCGTGAAGGCGTGGGATGGCGAAACGCTCCTGGACCTGATCTACTGCCCGAAGGGCATGCCGATGGACGACGAGGTGCTCGCCCGCGGCGAGGAGCTCTCCGTCCTCGGCATGGAGATCCGCGTCATGGCGCTGGAGGACGTGATGGCCACCAAGCTGCTGGCCCTGACCGAGCACTCGCTGCGCTACGAGGGACTGCTCCAGATCGCGCGCGCCCTGCGCGAGCAGATCGACTGGGAGGCCGTGCGCAGCCGGACCGCCGGGTCCGCGTTCGCACAGGCGTTCTTCGTGCTCCTCGAGGGGCTGGAGATCCTGCCGCGGGAGGGCCCGCGGGGCCCGTCGGAGACACGGGTCCGCGTGGTCACACGCCAGGGTTCCCACGCCGCAGGGGCAGGGTAGGCGCGCCACATGGCAGCCAACACGATCACCCGCGGTCGCCTGCGCCGGCTCGCCGACGTGCGGCCGGAGCGCGGCCGCGTCCTGTCGGTCTTCCTGAACCTCGACCCGACCGAGTTCGCGACCCCCGCGGCGCGGTCGACGGCGATCACGTCGGTGATCACCGAGGCCACGCATCGTGTGGAGGAGGCGCACGGGCTCGACCACGACGAGCGCGAGGCGCTGAAGGCGGACGTCGAGCGGGTGCGCGCGGCGCTCAACGCGAGCGACATCGCGGGCAACGGCACGCGCGCGGTGGCGGTGTACGCCTGCCAGCCCGCGGACCTGCTCGAGGTCGTGTCGCTCCGCCGCCCCGTCGAGTCCGGCGTCGTGCTCGAGCGCTCCCCGCACGTGGAGCCGCTCGTCGCCGACGCCGACCAGGAGCACTGGTGCGTGCTGCTCGTCAACCGTCGCAACGCGCGCGTCTTCGTGGGCGACGGCGGGGAGCTGGAGGAGACCGACCGGGTGCAGGACGACGTCCACTCCCAGCACGACCAGGGCGGCTGGTCACAGGCGAACTACCAGCGCAGCGTGGAGAAGGAGAAGGTCGACCACCTCGTGCGGGTCGCTGACGTGGCGTTCAGCGCGCACAAGCGGCGCGGGTTCGACCGGCTGCTGGTCGGCGCCCCCGACGAGCTGGTGCGCGAGCTCGAGCAGAAGCTGCACCCGTACCTGCGCGAGCGGATCGCCGGCCGGCTGCACCTGGACGTGGACGACACGTCGCCGGCCGACGTGCGCGCCGCCGCCGGCCGGGCGATGGAGGACTGGCGGCGGCGCTGCGAGCGCGAGGCGCTCGACCGGCTGGCGGAGGGCGTCGGCCGCGGCGGCCGCGGGG